>NZ_JAMYPO010000040.1:0-63119 GCF_040320365.1 Mesorhizobium sp. M0701 | reverse complement strand
AAGCACCTGCGCGTAAAGCTTGGCATAGAAGGGTTTGCGGGGCGCGGGACTCGCGCCGCGGACTTGTGCAGCTGACACTGTTTCTCTCTCCCTGACCGGATCGAGGTGGCGTGACTTCTCCCGGGCTTCTCCCTATCGCGGCGCTCCGGTCGAACGCTGCACCAACGCCGCCGCAATACCCATGCCAAATGGATCCGCATGACCTGAACTGACGTTGGCTCGCCAATGATGGGATGAATGCGGTGGCACAAGACGGGAATGACAAGGCCGCCGTCCAGCACGCGCTTGATGTTCTCCGGCAGATTGCCGGTCGATCTCTCTGGCTTGCGGTTTTGCTGCACATCGTGGTGGGCTCCTCGGTTTGCCGACTTTGGGAAGGGCCGCATCGCTGGCACCAGGGCGCAGAATTGCCGTGTTCTTTGCCGCGCTGCCGCTGCAGCGACAGCTTGAAAGCGACGTCGAGACGTAGGGATTGACGCCGCTGGTGCTGACCGCGACGATGCGGTTCAGAAGTTCCGAGCACCGCCGAGAAAGCCGCACTCGACCGCCAGCTTCGCGCCTTCACACGCGACGCCGCCGCCTTATCTGCGTCATCAATATCGAGGAAATGGCGGTTGCCGCGACCGACCAGTGTCGTCGGCAGTGATTATCGCTCCCGCCCCTGGTTCGCAGGCGCTGGTGACTGGCACGGCCCGGCAACTCGGCGCGGTCAGCCGCTCGGGCACCGCATCGCCGGCGCCGTATTTCTGTCGTTCAACATCGCCGACAAAAATTAGAACTGATGAATTCTATCATAGGCCGCGAGGTTTCCTTTCACGAATGAAAGAAAGCTCGATTGACTATCCCGCCTCGCTCCAGTCTTTTGAAAATCAACGTGTGGTTGCCCCCGTGCAAGCCGAGAACGTGGCCAAGCTTCGTGGAGGGAGAGCCAAGCGATGCGTCAGGGGTCGACCCGCTTTGCACTCGACCACACGGCGGTGGCACGAGTTCACGTCAGAGCATTTTCGCGCTTGCCCGCGACGTCGCGGGCGCACATGCCGCCGGCATGCATTTCATGGCGCGAGATCGAGGATCATATGCACCACAACATTCCCAAATCAGAACAAAATGCCAGCGAGTGCCGCATTTCGCTTCCGGATGCGAAAAGGGCTTACCCAAAGTCCGAGATGAACACCGCGGTCCCTTTTGTGCCATCGCACGAGCACGCGCTTACCGGCATCTTCGAAATATCGAAAGTACTCACCGACCCCGCCCGGCTCGAAGTCACGTTGGCCAAGGTCGTCGATCTCCTGCCCTCGTTTGTGCAGATGCGGCACGGCATCATCGCTCTCTTCGACGCTGAGGGCATACTGGACATCACCGTAGTCACCGGCTGCGACGAGAACAGCGATGAGCGCTCCCGGATGCGCCTGCCGCGCAAGGCAATCGATCGGATTGTGACGACCGACACGCCGCTCGTCGCCGAGAACATAGCGGTGCATTCGGCCTTCACTGCCGCTGACATAGAGGTGCTTGGGGCCTCCGACACCGTGTCGTTCATCGGCGTTCCCATTCGTGTTGATGGGAACGCCGTAGGCACGCTGACTATCGACCGCGCCTTGGACAGCAGGTCAACGTTTCGGCTCGATTATGATGTCCGGCTGCTCACCATGATAGCCAACATGGTGGGACAGACAGTCAAGTTGCACCGCTTCTCCGCGGGCGACCGCGAACGACCGACGGAGGTGGAAGATCGGCTGCAAACGCAATTCTCTGATGTCAAGCACCCTGCACCGCAGCGCAAGAAGGTTCACGTCAAGGGAATGATTGGCGATAGTCCGGCGCTAAGCGCGCTGCTCGAGAAGATCGCAGCGGTAGCTAAGGCAAAGACCACGGTTCTGTTGCGAGGCGAATCCGGTACCGGGAAGGAGCTGGTCGCCAAGGCAATTCACGAGTTGTCGCCGCGCGCCAAGCGGCCCTTCATCAAACTCAATTGTGCAGCGCTGCCAGAGACAGTCCTGGAATCCGAATTGTTCGGTCATGAGAAGGGTGCCTTCACAAGCGCGTTCAATTCCCGCAAGGGTCGCTTTGAGCTCGCCGACAAGGGGACGTTGTTTCTGGATGAGATCGGCGAGATCTCGGCCTCCTTCCAGGCAAAGCTACTGCGCGTGCTGCAGGAGCAGGAGTTTGAGCGCGTCGGCAGCAACCAGACCATCAAGGTCGACGTTCGCGTGATTGCCGCCACGAACAGGAACCTTGAAGAGGCGGTTGCAAGGAATGAGTTCCGCGCCGACCTATATTATCGCATCAACGTGGTTCCCTTGCTGGTGCCGGCATTACGCCAAAGGCGCAGCGATATTCCGCTCCTCGCAGCTGAGTTTCTCAAGAATTTCAACGATGAGAACGGCCGTACGCTGACCTTCGATCCGCGTGCGATTGAAGTACTGATGAAATGTGAATTTCCCGGCAACATTCGCGAGCTTGAAAATTGCGTGCACCGGACAGCGATCCTGGCGGAGGGACTATCAATCGGGAGAAACGACTTTGCGTGCTCCCACGACCAATGCTTTGCCGAGGCGCTGCGGAAGAGCAGATCGGGCAAGGCCGCGCTGCAACCAGCGCCAATCCTGCCAGAGGCAGTGAATCCGGCCACGCCGCCGGATGCGGCCGCTCGTTCGGCCGCCACCACAGTCCCGCCTGCCGGAGCAACCCACTCATTGGGCGCGAGGACCACCGACGCCGAGCGCGTCATTGCTGCCATGGAAAGATGTGGCTGGGTGCAGGCAAAGGCGGCGCGCCTGCTTGGACTGACCCCGCGCCAGATTGGCTACGTGCTGAGGAAATACGGCATCGAGGTCAAGCGTCTGTGAAAGCATGACTCAGGCGGATTAGCTGAGACCGCTTAGCGGCTTGGCCCGCGCAGGGATGCAGATCCGCGTCCGCGTCAAGTCGATCCGACCGAGGACAGCCTGGCCGAATTCCCGTGGCAGCCGGCGTTGCGACCATCTTGTGAAAGGCGACGCTGCCATCGTCAATCCGTCCGCCATGTTGCTCTCGTTGCGAGCTCATACGGATGCCCCTGTGCGACTGAAACGGAGATAAAATATGTCCGATGCAAAACTGCAAGCTGTGCTTTCGTCTCTTCCGCAAGGGACGCGACAGTTAGATGCTCTGCCGTCCAACGGACCAGCGCCGGACAGAAGTTTTGTCAAGCTGAATACGAATGAGAACCCGTTTCCGTTGCCGCCAATCATAATGCAAAGTGCAGTGGCGGCCCTCAATCGCCAGTATCTGTATCCGGACGACGATAACATCAGCTTGAGGGAAGCAGCGTCCAATACCTATGGCGTATCCACGGATCAGGTCATCGCAGGCAACGGGTCGTCTGAACTGCTCGGACTCATCTACAGAGCTTTCCTCGCCCCTGGCGACAAGGTGGCGATGATATCGCCAGGGTTTTCGTTCAACCGCAAACTTGCCATGTTGCATGGTGCTGAGTTTCTCGAGATCGGATGTCAAACTCATTCGCTGCCAATGGAGCAATTGCTTTCCGGTCCGGCAAAAGACGCCAAGTTCATTCTGGTGGCCAATCCAAACAATCCGACCGGAACATTCCTCTCGATAAGCAATATCGAACGCCTCGTGGCACAATCGGATCGCCTGGTCGTCCTTGATGAGGCCTACGTCGACTTTGCACCCGATCACGGGCTGCGCCTCATCAACCGTTATTCGAACCTTCTGATCTTGAGAACATTTTCGAAGAGCTATGCCGCCGCCGGCATTCGCGTCGGTTTCGGTTTCGGTCACCCTGAGATTATTGGCAGGCTGCGCAACATCCAGAACGTCTTCAACATGAACGTGATCGGGCATGCGGTTGGTATCAGCGTGCTTGCGCATCGCGGCGCCTACGCAGAGAACCACAAGCACATCAGACATGAACGACAGCGAGTGACAGCCGCACTGTCGCAACTTGGATTTTCCGTAACGCCCTCCCACGCAAATTTCTTGCTAGCCCGTGTGCCAGCGGGACAGGACGGCTCATGGTGGCAAGCAGCCTTGGAAAGGCAAAAGATACTCGTTGCCTACTTTCCGGACAATGGTTTGGAACATTGCATCCGCGTCAGCATCGGCACAAAAGAGCAATTGGATGCATTTCTTGCTGCCGCTCGCGATATAGTTGGAAGCTTAAACATACCAAGCACCACGGGCAGGGGAGCGTCAGGCTCTGCTTGTTCGGTACGCTGACGCTAATCCGAGATCACACACTGCTATCTTTCGGCTTGCTTGGTCATCCCAGCAAGAGAACAGCCTGCTTTAAAATCGGGGACAATATCGAGTGACAAACGTCTTTCCTTCAAACCTAGCCTTCGGCATCTTCGATCATCTGGACGAGGACGGCCGCGATATCGCCCGGCAGTACGAAGATCGCCTGATATTAGCAGAGGCGTGCGATCAGCTAGGGTTCTATGCCTATCATCTCGCAGAGCACCACTGTACCCCCCATGGGAGAGGTCCATCGCCGAATCTGTTCTTATCGAGCGTCGCCCAGCGCACCCGGCGCCTGCGTCTCGGACCCTTGGTGATGCTGCTTGCGCTTTATCATCCGCTGCGTGCGTTCGAAGAGATCTGTATGCTGGACCAGTTGAGCGGTGGCAGGCTCGAACTGGGCATAGGGCGCGGTGCTCTCCCGATCGAATTGGGTTACTTCGGGATTGGTGCGGACGCGGTGCCGGGCCGCTATGCGGAAGCCAGCGAAATTCTTGTTGAAATACTTGTTAATGCCATGAAGGTTGGCACGCTGTGCTATCAAGGCCGCCATTTTGAGCTCAATGACGTTCCTTTGACGCTAAGACCTCATCAGCGTCCACATCCGCCGACATGGGTCGCCGCCAATCGACCCGAGTCCGCAGCCTGGGCCGCTGCGAATGGAGCAAACATCGCGTGTGTAGGGCCTTCCTCTTCTGTTCGCAAAACTACAGATGCCTTCCGCGCCTATCGAGAGGACAACACTGACACGGGCGATCGAGCGCCATTTATTGGATTGCTCCGAATGGTGGTGATTGGGCGTTCTGAAACAGACGCGTATTCGATCGCGGCACCTGCTTACGATCGATGGCTCAAGAGCTTCCAATTCCTTTACGAGCTTAACGCTATCCCCACTCCACCAAACCTGCCGCTGACCTTCGATGCGGCAGTCGAGAGTGAATTGTGCGTGGTAGGATCAGCAGAATCTGTGCGAAAAGCTCTGCTCGGTCAGTTGGAAGAGGCAGGTGCCAACTACCTGCTTTGTCAACTGGCATTTGGAAATCTGCCGCTAGATGCTTCCCTGTTCACCGCGACGACCATTCAATCCGAAATCATGGCTCGACTTGTCTGACCATGAAATTGGCGGTCTGATCTGAAGGTTAAATCGTTGTAACAGCGCTCCCTCACACATCCACGTGCTCGAGCGTGCACGTGGTGGGGCGGGCAATCGGGAGGGAGGCCAAACTGACGACGAGCCGGCGGCACAGATTACCAGGGGTTTGTGCGTTGGCTGGCGTCTGGGCCATCGTGTGAACCTGCACGATCCTAAGAAGATGATGGCCGAGCGCGTCACGATGCCGGCACGCGTCTGCTCGTCGCGCTCGCGCTAGTCGTTGGCACATAGCCCGCCGCAGAGGTTCTTCTCGCCCGGGGCGGCGCCGGTGCGGCGCCCAGATCCAGCTTCATCAGCGGCTCGACGGTAGCAAAGCCGTCACTCGCTACGGCGCTGTTGAGGGCGCGCTCGTGAGCGGCTTTGCTACGCCGAGCGACACCACCTGGAGCGAGTTCGCCCGATGTCGCGGGGTGCACCGCGGTCGGATAACGATGCTGGAGGAAATCGTTCGCAGCCGGTCTTCACGATCTGCGCGAGTGCTTTTCATGAATGCTGCCTGCTTCCTCGTCTGCGGCGGCCTGAGTGTCCGGCACGCCCGAGTCAATGCCAGTACCACAAGGCCGGCAAGACGTCAGGTCTGGGAGCCAGCTTGTACGGTCGTATCGTGTTCGGGAATATCGTCGAAGGAGGCGTAGTTGAGATTGTAGAGTTTGGAATACAGGCCCCCTATGGCTATTAGCTGATCGTGGTTGCCAGTCGCAACAACTTGGCCATTCTGAAGCACGATGATGCGGTCGGCACCCCGGATCGTGGCAAGACGGTGGGCGATGATTAGGCCAGTGCGCCCTTTAAGCAGCTTTATCAGAGCCTTCTGAATCTGCATTTCCGTGTAGCTGTCGATGTTGGCGGTAGCTTCGTCGAGCACGAGGATCTTGGCGTCGGCGACGAGGGCGCGGGCGAAACTGATAAGCTGGCGCTGGCCGAGAGATAAGTTGTCGCCGCGTTCGCCAAGTTGGGTCTCATACCCGTCGGCGAGGCTCATTATGAAGTCGTGGGCGCCGACCGCCTTGGCGGCCTCGATCACCTTGTCGCGCGTGGCCTCTGTCTTGTGGTATCGAATGTTCTCGAAGACCGTCCCGGTGAACAGGAACGGCTCCTGCAGCACCATGGCGACCTGGCGGCCGAGCGATTCCTGGGTGAGATCGCGCACATCATGTCCGCCGACCAGCACTTGGCCCTGCTGAACATCATAGAAGCGGTGGACCAGGGCCATCGCGCTCGATTTGCCAGAACCGCTCGGACCGACCAGTGCGACCGTCTCGCCGGGATTGACCCGGAAGGAGACATTTTTCAGCACCGAACGGTTCGGATTGTAGCCGAAGGTGACGTCCCGGAACTCGACCGAGCCGTCCATTTCGGGCGAAAGCACCTCGGCATTGGGTTTGTCCTGAACATCGATCTTGACGTCGAGCACATCGGTCAGGCGCTTGCCTGAGGCCATGGCGCGCTGCATGACCGAATATTGCAGGGTGAGTGAGCGGATCGGGTCAAAGAAGCGCTGGATGTAAAATAGGTAGGCAACCAATACGCCCACATCTATGCGGCCATTCATGACCATCGAGCCGCCGACCACAATAACGGCGGCCATGGCGAGGCCGGTGAGGCCATCGACGATAGGCACCATGACCAGTGCATATTTGGCAGCGATCAGGTGGGTCCTGAGGTTGGCATGGGCCTTGTCGTCAAAAAGGATGAAATTCACCTGCTGGCGGTCCATTGACTGGACGGTGCGCACGCCGTGAATGGCTTCGGCCAGCGCGCCGTTGACGACGGAATTAGTCTCGTGTGCGGCCATGAAGGCGTCGCGGGCACGCGGCAGCCAGACAATGCGGACGATCACCAGGACCGGCAGAACCGAGAGCGTCAGGAGGCCGAGGCGGAAGTCGAGCCACAGCATTACGAAAACGATGCCGAAGAGAAGCGCAACATCGCCTACGGAATATACCGAGGTTTCGAGGAATTCCTGTATGGAGTTGACGTCGCCTTGCAGGCGCGACATGAGGCGTCCGACCTCGGTCTTCTCCATGAAGGAGAGCGAAACTTTCTGCAGATGGCCAAACATGGCGCGGCGGATGTCGAACAGGACAGTTTCGGCCACTTTCCCAACCACGGTTTCCTGCATGTAGCCGGCAGCGAAATTGACCAAAATCGCCAAAACGAACGCGCCGACGGCCGCGAGCTGGGCTGAGCGATCGGTCCTTGCCGGGTTCATGCCCTGGTCGAGCGCGTAGCGGATGATCAACGGGATGAGAAGCTGCGTCCCGGTGAAGATCAGCATTGCTGCAATCGTGATGACTACCCTGGCCCGATAGGGACGGACGAAAGCCCAGATGCGCCGGAGGATGCTCTTGTCGAAAGCCCGGCCGAACATCTCCTCCTCGATGCGGTGCGAGCCGACAACCGCGCGCGGAGGGCGTCTGCCGTCGTCACGTTCGGCTTCGACTTCGCCGGCGCGGCACTGCGCCATCAGCGGGCGCCCCCATACTGGGTCATATTGTCATCACCCGGGCGCGTCTGGAGATCGTAAAGGGCCTTGTAGCGTCCCCGCTTCGCCAAAAGCTCTTGATGCGTGCCGCGTTCTACGATTTCGCCGTTATCGACAAAAAGGATCTGATCGGCGTGCATAAGCGCACTCAGCCGGTGCGCGATGATGATCGTCACCCGATCCTTGGCGAAGCGCCGCATCGCCGCGCGGATGCGCTGCTCGGTGCCGGCATCGATCGCCGCCGTTGAGTCGTCGAAAACGACGACGGAGGGGCGCAGCATCATGGTGCGAGCAATCGTGAGACGCTGGCGCTGGCCGCCAGAGAGAGAGACGCCGCGTTCGCCCACGACCGTCTCGTAGCCTGCTGGGAGCCCGAGGATGTATTTGTGGAGCTGGGCGAATTCGCCAGCGCGTTCTATTCGCTGTCTCTTCGCCCAGGGATCGCCATAAGCGATGTTGTTCTCGATCGTGGTGGTGAATAGGAATGCATCCTGCTGTACGACGGCGACCGCCTTGCGAAGCGTCGCGAGGGTGACATTACGTATGTCCTGGCCGTCCAGCGTGATGGCGCCACCGGTCACGTCGTAAAAGCGGGGGACCAGATGAGCCATCGTCGATTTGCCCGAACCCGGCGGACCGACGATCGCGATCGTCTCGCCTCTACGGGCCTCAAAGCTGAGGTTCTTCAAAATGGCGCGGTTTTCGGCGCTGGGGTACGCAAACGAGACATTGTGGAAGCGCAGAGTGCCGTCGCTTATCTCGAGCGGTCTGGCCTCGAGAGCATCCCTGATTGTGATCTCCTGGTCGAGGAGACCGAAAAGCCGCGAACCGCAGCTAGAAGCGCGGGCAAAGGCATTGACCATGAGGCCGATCTGGCGGACTGGCATTTGCAGGATTGTCATGAAGGTCAGGAAGGTCGCCACCGTTCCGACGCTGATCTCGCCAGCGACGAGCTTGCTGCCACCGATCCAGAGCACCAATCCCATTGCGAAAAAGAAGGACAAGGTCATCGCCGACGTGCTGGGCACGTAGATGTCAACGCGGTCGTGGGCGAGGTCGAGCGCGTTCTTGGAAGCGCCGTCGAACTTCAGCATCTCGTAGGCTTGAGCCGCAAAAGCGCGGACCACGCGGATGCCTGCGAGATTTTCCTCCATCACGCGGCTTAGTACCGAAAGCCGCTCATGCAGGTCGAGCCAGGTGGCGCGCAGCCTAAGCTGTGTGGCCGATGAGCGCCAGGCGACAAAAGGCACGAAGCTCAGCGCGACCAGGCCGAGCATGGGATCGGTCGAGATCATCATGTAGGCGCCGATCCCGATCAGCATGGTGAGCAGGAGCACGCGAACGAGCGCGGTGGAAAAATACATCCGCACGCCTTGGAGATCGAGCATTCCGATGGTGATCAGATCGCCTGAATGGACCCGGTCGTGAAAGGAAAAGCTGAGACGCTGGATCTTGTCGTAGTAGGCGAGCCGCAGTTCGTACGCGACATGATGCCCGACGGCTTCGGCAAAATAGTTCTGCGCCATCGTGAAAAGGCCGCGTAGCGCGCTGACGGCGAGCAGCAGGAGAGCCGGGGTCCAGAGCGCTTGTCCTGCCGCGGTCCCCGCGACACCGCCCCCAATGGCTGTCTGGGTCTGGTCGACAGCCCGGCCGAGAAGCTGGGGAATGAGCAACTGGAGGATTGCCGCCATGATCGTCGAGCCCATAGCGAAGGCGACCTGCCAGGGATGCCGCAAATTCATACGCGTGATGCGCAACAGCGTACTCAAATCCCTGCCCCAGCGCGCCGCTTCCACATGGGTCAACGAATTCAGAGCGTTCGTTGCGCTGCCGATAGCATCACTGCTCACGGGTGTATTCCCGACTGCATTTTGCGCCTTCGAGGCAAGCCGAAGGACCAATCATCAAAGGGGCCCGCCATTGTTAATCCTGTCCACCACCTGCAGCAGTGCCCGTTCCTATAAGCCGAGCCGCGGCTTCACTTACTGGCATGTCGATCACCGTGATTCCGCTTGCCGCAAGGAAACGCGCTTCGTTTCTGGTCAGCGTTTCCGCGTCCATTACCGCGCAATGTGGACCTCGGGAGCGCTTCATGATCTGCCTGGCGTAGGTGCGCAGCATCTGATCGTTGAAGCGGCAGCCAACGAAGAAAAATCCACGGGTGACGCGCCCTTCCTTCACCACGTCTGGGATCGGTGTCTGGATATCGATTTCGGTCAGGACTTCGACATAGTCGGAATCTGCGACGAGAAAGTTTTGCGCCGGCCTAATACTCCCGTGAGGTGTATAGAGAACCGTCTTTGCCCCCGATCGGGGGTCGAGTTCCCTCCCGGACAGATCGTAGGTTTTCGTCCAAATGTCCCGGATTTCGTTCGCCCGCGTGACGCCTTGTATCTCAACGACGTCCGTTCGGCCGGTCTCTACGAGAGCCGTGCGCATCGCGCCGTCGTACCAGCTGTCGACGATGAGGGAGAGCGGCAGCCTTGCGAGCCAGGCGTGGAGGAGGGTCGGCGCCACCGGCGCTGCGAATATGTCGGTCATCCAAGCTTGAAGCGTCCGGCGATGCCGGCGCTGTTCGATGAACTGCGCAACCGACCACATATTGGTGCGGATCCTGGAAGGGGCTGGCGCCCGTGCATTGAGTGCCGCGGCAACGACCTCGGGCGTATGCGGCACAGGCGGTTCCGCACAGTTGAACCCAAGAAGACCCGGACCGAGATAGGGGATCACCTGATCGGCGGCGAGCGCTTCCTTCGCCAGGTCAAGCAGCTTTTCGGCAAAACTGTCCCGCACGATGACCAGGTGGCCCGATGTCAGGATCGTGTTCATGCTCGTTTCCTCGCGACGCACCTTATGAACGGGCAGCATCAGTCCTCTTCGGAAACCTTCCTTGCCTCGACGGTGATCGGCAGACGCGTATCCCGTGGAAGATCGGGTAGGAGGAGCCGCCACCCGTTCCTGAGCGTCACAGTTCCGCCCCACAACTCTTCCTTCTCAAGCTTGATGATCGGCTCTTCGAGGTCCTTTTTGGGGACATACGCCGACAAGCCAGCATCGGTCCTGCGGATCATGACTTTCATCTGGCCGTCCCTTCATTGGTATTGTTTTCAGCACTGCAGGGCGCCTCGGCCTTGTCGAGGCTCATCAGTTCACGCGCTCGCATGCCGACGACGGTGCCACGGTCGATCCATTCGACCGCATAGATGAAGAACTGCTGGAGAAAGGTGCCAATGTCGCGCACATATCCCTCGTCGCCCTTCCGCACGAGATTTTCGCCGATCTCCCTGCCAGGATAGGTGCCGTCATTTTTTATGTGGCGAGTGGCACGTACCCGCTCTCCCGGTATGAATCGTGGAGGCCTGCGGATTTCGACCTCCTCTTCGCGTCCGAGCGACATGTCCGTTCCCTGATTTCTCTTGAGGCTGCAGATTGTGAACAAAGGCGTTCCAGGCCTCCTGCGAAGGCATCCCCGACCATGTCGGCAGCCCAATGTTCGTCACGCAGGAACGCAGGTCTTCGGCACCGGGCATACCGAGGCACATTGCTGCGCATCGAAGACCCCCTCGCACTCGGTGCACTTTTGCGGCTCGATCACATAGCTCTCGCCTTTGAACTTGATCGCGCCGGAGGGACACTCGAATTCGCAGGCGCCGCATTGGGTGCATTGGGATGCGATGATCTTGAAAGCCATTTTAACTCCTGGTCCGAATGGATGAGACGCGCTCAGGCCGTCGCCGCGAGTGCGGGGGTCCCAGACGCGGCCGCGTAAATCGCGCTGATTGCGGTCTCGATATAGTCGTGGGCATATGCGTCGGTGGCTTGGATTCCAGCGTCGGCGAGCTGATCCTGCGGGCAGTTTCCGATCTTGGCGCACAGCACGACATCTATGCCCTCAAGCGCAGCGATGACGCCATCGAGGGCGGCTTCTCCGCCCCAGCCGCCGAGACAATACTGCTCGACCTTGCGATGCCCGACAAAACTGATCCCTCTCGGCGAGGCTTGATAAACCTGGAATTCCTTCGCATGGCCGAAATGTTCATTGACGCGGCCGCCGCCCTTGGTCGCCACCGCGAAGAGAAGGGACTTGCCGGGGCTCGCTGCCTTGACCAATCCGATCGCTTCTCTCCTAGCCGCCACGTGATCACGGCGCTCCTCCGCGACCAGCTCCCGATAGGCCTTGCGATTGCTGGCATCGTAGGTGACCTCGCCGGGAATTCGGTCGACTGTGAATTCCTGGCCACGATCCTCTCCGAGCAGGCCGACGGCATCTGCCCGGCACTGCCGGCAGTGGCGCATCAACTGGGCGCCGCCTTCGACACGATCCTGAAGAGCCTTCATCTCCATTGCGTTTGGGCCGCGTTGCCCGCTCAGTCCGTAGTGCGTGCCGTGCGCCGGGTCCGAAATCAGCGGCATGAGGTTGTGCAGGAACGCGCCTCGCTCCTTGACCCATCTATTCACCTCGATCAGATGCTCATCGTTCACGCCGGGGATCATCACCGAATTGATTTTGGTGAGGATGCCGCGCGCGGTCAGCATCTCCAGGCCCAACATCTGCCGCTCGTGCAGGATCCGGGCGGCTTCGATGCCGACGTAGCGGCGATGGTCGTAAAAGATCCAAGGATAGATCTTTGCACCGACCTCAGGGTCGACCATGTTGATGGTGATCGTCACGTGATCGACATTCATGTCGGCAAGCTCATCGACATGGTCCGGCAGCGCGAGCCCATTCGTGGAGATGCAAAACTTGATGTCTGGGATTTCCCTGGCGACTCGTTCGAACGTTGCCTTCGTCTTCTTCCAGTCGTAACAGGCATCGCCAGGTCCGGCGATGCCGAGCACGGAAAGCTGCGGCACCTCGTTGGCGACCGCGATCACCTTGCGTAGCGCCTGGTCGGGCGTCAGCTTTTCGGAGACCACCCCAGGCCGGCTTTCGTTGGCGCAGTTATATTTGCGATTGCAGTAGTTGCACTGGATATTGCAGCCGGGCGCGACCGCGACGTGCATGCGCGCGAAATAGTGATGCGCCTCTTCTGAAAAGCAGGGGTGATCCTTGATCTTCTCCCAGATAGCCGGATCCGTGTCGTCCGGCTTTATCGACGAGCCGCAGGACGAAGACGCGCAGCCACCGGCTTTCACGGTGGCAAGCAACTGGTCACCGAATGTCGTGCTGAGGCTCTCAAGCGAAATTGCCGGTGCGGACATCGAACGGCTCCGTTGCTGGGTGAATGTCGCAGTTCAAACCGCAAGAGCTATGCCAGCTCAAAGAGCGGTTTTGGTTCACGAATTGGCTTTCGTGTCGGATTCCGTCGGATTACTCCGACACACCTTTGTCGGGCTTCCGACAGTGGACAAGCAAATCGGGTCGCGAAGGCTACCAGCCTTGGGCGCGAAGGGTGTGAGGGAGACTACTCCGGGCTTACGTTTGACGTCATCACGACGTCTAGAATTTCTTCACCTCGATACCATGCCGGCGCAGCGCGTAGCCGATTTGCCGCGGCGTGAGGCCGAGGATACGAGCCGCCCTGGCCTGAACCCAACCGGCCTTGTCCATCGCGTCGATCAGCCGGTCGCGTTCCGTCAGACGCGGGGGACAAGCGGGATCGTTTGGATCGCCGGCCGCAAGGGGAGATACGTTGCCTGCGGAGGCACCGATGCGACTGGCCGGCAGCCGCAATCCGACCGGCACTGCGTTGACCCGTGCGAGATCGTCGATGGTATTGCCGCCATTCGAGCGGTCGACTCGCTTCCAGAGGAGCCAGGAAAGGCACTGGCTCTTCTTACAGGCGAAATCGGATGGCGTGATCGTCCTTGAACGCGCAAGTGTGGCCGTCCTTTGGACGCAGTTCTCCAGCTCGCGGACGTTACCAGGGAAGTAGCATTGCGAGATCAGGTCAAGCGCCGACGGCGCGAAGGCGAGTGCGCGATCGTTCTCCTTGTTGAATCGATTGAGGAAGGCGTTCGCAAGGCGTGGAATATCGCCGGGTCGCTCTCTGAGCGGAGGCAGGATAATTGGCACCACATTGATGCGGTAATAAAGGTCGGCCCTGAACTCCCCTTTTATGACGGCCGTCTCGAGGTCCTTGTTGGTGGCGCATATGAGGCGCACGTCGACCTGTAGCGTTTTGGTGCCGCCGACTCGCTCCAACTCGCCTTCCTGCAAGACACGCAACAGCTTGGCTTGAAAGGCCGGCGAAATCTCGCCGATTTCATCAAGTAGCAGCGTTCCCTCATTTGCCAATTCAAAACGACCGGCGCGCTGGGAGATAGCACCCGTGAAAGCGCCCTTTTCATGCCCAAACAGTTCTGACTCCAGAACGCTTTCAGACAGTGCGGCGCAGTTCAATTTGACGAAAGACTTCTTCCTCCGACGTGAGAGCTTATGGATGGCTTGCGCAAAGAATTCCTTGCCGGTGCCGCTTTCACCCCGCAGAAGCACGGTGGAATTGGTCCCTGCTACGACCGAGACGGTTTCGAGCACCTGCTTGAGTGCGGGGCTTTCCCCGATGATCCCGTCGATTTTGGCATCCGCATGCCGGGCAGGGTCGTAGGTTCTCCCCTCGTTGGGCGATTTCTCCGGTCTCCATTGCTCAGGGACACACCTTTGACGATCTGTACTCAGGGTGCGATGGAGACGGATGGTCCGGCCGACAAGGTTGGCGACCATCGTCAGGAAGTATGTGTCCTCGTCGTCGCGAAAGTCGGTGGCGCCGTCTCCGGCGCGGTCGATCGACAATGTCCCAAGGATCTTATGATCAGCCTTTAGCGGGATGCCGATAAAGGCAATTGGGATGGTGCCGCTGCTCGAAGACGTTTGAAGGTCAGCCTGAAATAGTTGGGACTTGCGGACGTCCGGTATTAAGAGCGGCGTCCCCGTAGCGACGATTTGATCTGTTACGGCCTGTGGTATGACGCGGCGAGTGCCTGATTGAGGTGCGTGGGTATTGCCGGCAGTTGCGGCAATCTCCGGCTCTCCTTCAGCGTCCAGGACGATGATTGCTCCGTGACGCATCTGCAGAAACGAAGGCAGGATGTTCACGACGTTGGCGAGCGTAATCTCCAGCTCGCTGGGGGCGGTCAGCACCTTCGATATCTCGTAGAGTCCCCTGAGCGCGATATCTGCTTGGGGCATGCTTTTGATGGGCGGTTCAGGGCGGGTATCCCGAGGTGCTACCTCGTCGCCCCGATCTTGCGGTACGTGAGCCATGGAAACACCTCAGGGGTTGTCGTCCAGAGTGCTCCTCCTTTTGTATCTGGGTCTGAATTCTGAAAGCACAGTATTCACGAGCTTCTCTTCGTTGCGAGGCGATTCCAGCAAAGATAGACTTGGCCTTGGTCCCGACCTCAGGTGTACCAAGATTGACCCTGTTGATACGGTGCGTGCCTCGGTCATCCGAATTTGAAGAGGACTCCGAAGCCGCCGCGTGGATAGTTCCACTCGATCTCGCCACTGGTCTCGCACAAAATCCGGCAGGTGCCGCACTCCATGCAGCCGTCGGCGGTGATCTCCACTTGACCTTTGTCGTTCAACTCATAACATTTCGCCGGGCAGACGTGGGTCAGCGCGAGCAAGTTCGCGCTTGGCCTCTCGTGCGGTAGCACTTTGATATGCGGACGGCCGGAATCCACCAAGTAGCGGTTCTGGTAAAGCTTGTCCTCGACACGTGACTTCGTCAGTGCGATCGTCATTTCGTCTCCCCTCAGCGCCACGCCAATGCAAGGCGGACCGCGTCGCTGACCAGCCCCCAGCGCGAGCGCGCCTTGATGAAGGCCGCCGTGGTCGCCTTTTCCTTCTCGATCTTCGGCGTGCCGTCGACACGCATGAAATTCTGCGCGGCTTGCGACATCAACCGCGGATAAGTCGTGAAGTAATTGCAGGAATTGGTGTGGAGCAAGGCCGGCATGTCTTTGTATTTCCTTAGGTCCTTGACCACGAAGGACTTGTCCAGCATGGCTTTGTAAAGGGCGAGATTCCGTTTGGTCATAGGACCGTTGCGGCTCTTGACCTCGATGATTGCCTCAGCCGCGATGCGGCCGGAGGTCATGGCGAGGTTCGAACCCTCGCGGTGAATGGCGTTGTTCAGTTGCGCGGCATCGCCGACCACGACCCAACCGTCGCCAAAGAGCTGCGGAATAGCCTTGTAGCCGCCTTCGGGAATGAGATGCGCGGAATATTCTTTCACTTCCGAGCCGGCGATCAGCGGCCGGATCGAAGGATGGCTTTTTAAGGCGTCGAGGAGGACGTAAGGGCTCTCGGCCATCGCGGCGAAATCGGAGACGAGGCAGCCAATGCCCAGTGAGATCGACTCCTTGTTGGTGTAGAGGAAGCCGAGCCCGGCCATGCTGCGGGAGGTCGTGCCCACCGCCTCGATCACGCAGCCTTCATCGCCTTTGAGGCCGAACCGCTGCTCAATGACCTCTTCGGGCAGGAAATGCATTTCCTTGACGGCGAGCGCCACGGTTTGCGGCTTCGGCATCTCGCGCAGGCCGGCCCGCGTGCCAAGGAGTCCGCAGACACCTTCTGCGAGGACGACCACGTCCGCGTAAATGGCTCCGCCGGCCCGGTCTGTGCGGACGCCGATCACCCTGTCCTTGGCGTCACGGATGAGTTCCGTCACGGTCGTCTCGCAAAGAACCGTCGCGCCGGCCTCGCGCACCTTACGCGAAAACCATTTGTCGAACTGGGCACGAATGATCGTGTAGCGGTTGGGCTTCGCCTCATTGAAGTCGTCCGACCGATAGTGAATCCCGGTATGGGATGTGTCGTCCATCACCCAAAGCCGCTGTTCAACCAAATGCCGCTCGAGAGGCGCATCGTCCCGGAAGTCCGGGATGATCTTCTCCAGCATGTTCGCGTACATGATGGCACCCTGGACATTCTTGGACCCCGGATATTCACCCCGCTCCAACTGCAGCACCTTCAGGCCGTGGCTGGCCATGGTGTAAGCAGCTGCGTTTCCGGACATGCCGGCCCCAATAACAATGGCGTCGAATTGTTCCTCAATCATATCCATCCCTTAGCTCGCAAGCTTATCGCGACTGTGGGGCGACAGCCGCCGGGTGAAGGCTTCCGTCAGTGCGGGCAGGAAGCGGATCGCGTCGGTGACGATCCCGAGGTGAGCGAAATCGAAAATCGGCGCGTTCGGGTCGGTGTTGATGGCCACGATGAGATCCGCCCCCTCGACGCCAACCCGGTGCTGGATGGCGCCGGAAATCCCGGCCGCTATGTAAAGCTTCGGCCGGATGGTCTTGCCAGTTTGGCCGATCTGCCGATCAGCTGGCATCCAGCTCTTCTGGACCAACGGGCGCGAACAGCCGTGCTCGGCGCCAATTGCTCGCGCGAGATTCTTCACAAGCTGCAGGTTCTCCGCCGCGCCTAGACCGAGGCCTCCCGCAACCACGACATCGGCATAGGCAAGATTTGCCTTTGCCGACTGACTATCCGGCAGGAAGCCCAGCACTTTGGTAACGATCTCGTCCTCGGCTACCGACAGCTTGTGCCGGATGACACGCCCGACCGGATTATCCGCCCGCTGCGGCATGGGCATGACCCTCGGTCGCACTGTCGCCATCTGCGGCCGGAAATTGAGCGTATAGATCGTGCACAACAAGGAACCGCCGAAAGTCGGACGGGTGGCGGCGAGCGAACCGTCGGTATCCACATCAAGTTCGGTGCAGTCGGCCGTGAGCCCTGTCTGCAAGGTCGTCGCCACGGAGCCGGCAAGATCCCTGCCGAGTGTGGTGGCACCGAGAAGAAGGATCTCGGGTTTGTGGGTATCGACCAGATCCGTCATCGCCTTGGTGAAAGGCTCGTTCCTATAGTCGGCGAGCAGCGGCTCCTCGACGATGTAGACAAGGTCGGCGCCATAAGCGAACGCTTCGGCAACGGCGTTCCCGATGGCCTCTCCCGGCGGTCCAAGCGCGACGCCCGCAAGCTGGACCTGAAGCTTGTCTGCTAACTTGCGGCCTTCGCCGAGCAGTTCGAATGATACGGGATGGACCTGGCCGCGTTCGAGCTCGATGAAAACCCAAACGTGCCGGTAGTCCTTGAAATGCGCGGGCAGCTCCTTCTTTATGCCGGCACGGCCGGCGGCAGGGCGAGGGGTTTCTCGGTTCGCGTTCGCCATCGTCTGATCCTTGCCCTCTCACGCGCCGCCGTTGAAGGCGAGCTCATGTTCCAATGCCGGCTGGCGGGTGAAGATTGCCGTGATGAGTTCGTCAGCGACATCGCGCAAGGCCATCTCGGCGGTGTCGATTTTTGCCGCCTTTTCCGCCCGCGCAGGAGGGGCGAAAACGCGCTTGACGACGGTCGGTGAACCGCGCAGGCCGCATTTGGTGAGATCCTCAATGCCGGCGTCGGCGGCACTCCATTTCAAGACCTGGCTGCGCGCGGCGCACAGGGCGTCCTGGATCGAGCCCCGGCGGATCTCGTTTGTGCCTTCCAGCATAGTGATGAGGCAAGGGAGCCTGCTCTTCAGCATCTGTGTGCCGCCTTCGGAGCGGCGCTCGACCTTGATCTCGCGTGCAGCAAGGTCAATAGAGGCGATCTTCGCGACATAGGTCAGTTGCAGGAGTCCGAGGCGCTTGGCGATGCCGGGCCCGACCTGGGCGGTGTCGCCATCGATCGTCTGCTTGCCGGTGAAGACGAGGTCTGGCGTGCCGAACGTCTCGCCAACTTTTGCGATTGCCTGGGAAAGGGCGAACGAGGTCGCCAGCGTGTCGGAGCCGGCAAAATAGCGGTCGGTCAAGAGCACCGCTCGGTCGGCGCCGTAGCCGAGCGCCTTGCGCAGCGCGTCCTCTGCCATGGGCGGACCCATAGTGAGCACGGTGACTTCGCCACCATAGGCGTCGCGCAGTTTGAGAGCTTCTTCGAGGGCGAACAGGTCGTAAGGGTTGATGATAGTCGGAACACCCTGGCGCATGATCGTGTTCGTCACCGGATGGACCCTTATCTGTGCCGAGTCCGGCACCTGCTTGATGCAGATTACGATGTGCATTGGCGGTTTCTCCAGGCTCCTGTCCGGATGCGGGCTTGGCGGTTTATCTCCTTGGTTTGCATCATTCGTGCCAACTGTTTTGGGCTGCCCCCTATCCCTAGAACTTCGCTTGGTTGCTTCCGAGGGCGCCGTGGTGATGACGGATTTGTCGGCTTCTCGACATTGTCGCGTCGCAACCCGTGTCGCGGTCATTCCTGTCCGAACCGCTTCAGTACGGAGTCGAACGGGACAAAGGTGCGGCCCGGCGTGGCAGGTTTGTTCGGATCGTGGTCTTTGAGCACCTTGAAGACCCGATGCGAGAGCGGCGAGGAAATCGCGAAGTCTTCGTAAGCGCGTTCGAGCGTCGCGCGCACCCGCGCGGCAATCACCTGGTCGGGCAGACCGGAGAAATCTTCTTCGGCAAGGTATTGGCCCACGCGCTTCATGATATGGAGCCGCGAGACATTCAGCACCTTCGGATCATAGGAGACGCCAAGGACTGCGAAGAACTCCTCCGCAGCCGACAGGCGCTTCAGTCGTGCGAGGATGTCGGTGACATCGATAGGGCGGCTGTCAGCGGAACAATTCATTGCATTCTCCCTGGTCGGAAAACTGTGGTGTCGGTGCGCTCGCGCACGGCTGACCTGGACCCGCACAGCTCCGCGAGGGATGCCTCGCTGCACATTCCATCGTAGAGCTCGACCAGTTGAGTTGCAGTGACGGTCGATTTGGTCTCGGTCGCCTCGCGCCGGGCGCGGGCCACCATCGCGGCTGCCAGATCCGGGTCGAGATCGCGGCCGCTTTCGCTCAGCACATGGGCAATCGCAGTGGCGCCGGAATGCTTGCCGATGACGATACGCCGGCAGCGGCCCACGAGAGCCGGATCGAGCCCCTGATAAGTACGCGAGTCCTTCAGCAGCCCTGCGACGTGAATGCCGGATTCGTGCGTGAAAACATCGGCGCCGACGACCGGTTTAATGGCCGCGGTCTGCCGGCGGGCGGCCCAAGCCACCTGGGCGGCGAGGTCGGGCAATGCGGTCAGCTCGATGCCGGTATCCGCGTCGTCGAGGACCGCCATCGCGGCGGCCACCTCTTCCAGCGCGGCATTGCCCGCACGCTCGCCGAGCCCCAGGACGGTGACGGACGCATGGCGCGCGCCTGCGCGGATCGCGGCCAGCGTGTTGGCGGCAGCAAGTCCGAGATCGTTGTGCGCATGAAATTCAAGCTCGATTGGAGACTGCGGCACGAGCTGGGCGACAAGTTCGAAGGTCGAAAACGGGTCGAGAACGCCGACTGTGTCGGCTAGCCTGACGCGGCTTGCGCCGGCGCGTGCAGCCGTCTCGATGACGCGGGCGAGATGATCCCGATTGGCCCGCGAGGCGTCCTCGCAGCCCACCGCGACGAAGAAGCCGGCGGCGGCTGCGCGCCTGACCATACGTTCGATGACCTGGAGCGCTCCCGCCTTATCGAGGCCGAGCTTGGCGGCAAGTTGGATGTCCGACGCAGGCAGCGATAGATTGATGGCGTGGACGCCGCTCTCGATCGCTGCATCGAGATCCAGCGACGTCATCCGGCACCAGGCCATGAGCCGAACCGGGAGACACCGCGCGACCACGGCGCGAATTGTTTCGATCTCGTCGGCGCCCATGACCGGCGTGCCGATCTCGATCTCTGTGACGCCGGCCGCCGCAAGAGACTCGGCGATCTCCAGCTTTTCCGTCGTGGTAAAGGCGACGCCGGGCGCCTGCTCGCCATCGCGCAAGGTCGTATCGTTGAGAAAGACATGACGGGTCATGAACGGTAGCCGGTTCTGCTGCCGCTCAGGCATAGACCGGATTGACCGTCTTCGGAGCTTCGGTTACCCGGCCCAGAACTGGGAAAGCCACGCAGCTTCTCCACGATTGCCGGCATGACCTCGAGCACCCGGTCGACGTCCGCTTCGCCGTTGTCCCGCGCCAAGGAGAAGCGGACTGCCGCGTGTGGCGTTTTCATCGCGCTCAGGACATGGCTCGGTTCCAGAGAGCCGGAGGTGCAGGCAGAGCCGGAGGAACACGCGATGCCCACGCGGCTGAGGAGGAGTGGAATTCCATCACTTTCGACATCTTCGAAGGAGATGTTTGCGGTGTTGGGCAACCGTTCCAGGGGATCACCGGTGACACAGGTGCTTGGGATGCGCTGAAGAATCCCGTCCTCTAAACGGTCGCGGAGCGACTTTACCCGTGTGGTCTCGTCGTCCATGAATTTCAAGGCGAGTTCGGCCGCCATGCCGAGCCCGACTATGCCGGGCGTATTCTCGGTGCCAGCACGCCGGTTGTGTTCTTGGTGGCCCCCCTTGATCAGCGAGTGGAAATTGACGCCACGTTTTACGAAAAGCGCGCCGATCCCTTTCGGCCCGTGCAGCTTGTGGCCGGAGAGCGACAGCATGTCGATTGCGGTCGACTTCAGGTCCATCGGAAGCTTGCCGACCGTCTGCACAGCATCGGTATGGAAAAGGGCGCCCACTTCCTTGGCCAACTCGGCAAGCCTGGCCACGGGAAAGATCACACCAGTCTCATTGTTCGCCCACATTATCGAGACGATTGCCACCTGTGGGGTGAGGGCGGCCATATAGGCGTCGAGGTCGAGCCGGCCACGGCAATCCACCGGGATCCTGTGCACCTTGACGCGGCGGGTCTTCTCAAGATGCGCGCAGAGCGTCAGCACGGCGGGATGCTCGACCGCGGACGTCACGATTTCGGTTCGGTTGGGCGCCGCCTCGAGCGCCGAAAGAAGCGCTGCATTGTCGCTTTCTGTCCCACCCGAGGTGAAGGTGATCTCATCGTCGAACTCCGCGCCGATCAGAGCTTGCAACTGCCTCCGCGCCTTTCTCACCGCCGCACTGACTGAGGCGCCAAGAGCGTGCGCCGACGAAGGGTTGCCGAATTGATCCCTAAAGAACGGCAACATCGCTTGCACGACCTCAGGATCGACCCGTGTGGTTGCGTTGTTGTCGAGGTAGACAGGTTTCATGTGCGATCCTCAGTTGACCGGAATGACGCGAGCGCGCGACCGCCTCATTGAGCCTCTGGCGTATGCCGTTGATGATGATGGGCCCGAACTGGCAGCCGGCGCGGACGCCCGAGAGTTTGACGTAGACCGGATCGGCGTCGGCATGGCCAAGTCCGCAGTCGCCGCCGTCAGCCCGCAGGTAAGGACGCCCGAACACGACAACGTTATCGATAAGCCGAATTTGGCGCAGCGGCGCGATTTGGCCGCCAGCAGCTTGGGTGCCACCAGGAACCGAACTGTTTCGGGAGGCGACGTTCTTTGCATCCTACCTGAAGCGATTGCCGGTCCCAAGATCGGCTTCGACCTTGCCTTGTTCTTGAGGACAGGGACATCTGTTGTGCCGGCCATATAAGCCTCCTCTGCCGCAAATGAGTCCGTCGGCGGCAATCGCTTCATGGACCCGCACAGGCGCTTCGGGCGATCAACTGAAGGACTTGCCGCAGCCGCACTTCTCGCGCGCGTTGGGGTTATCGAAGACAAAGCCGGAAGATTCGAGCCCGGTGAGGAAGTCGACGGTCATGCCGGCGACATGCGGTTGGGAGCCCGCGTCCACGAACAGCTTGATCCCATCTGTCTCGGTGATCGCGTCGCCCTCGCGCGACACGCTCTCCAGGCCCATTAAGTATTTGAAGCCGGCGCAGCCGCCGGCCTGGACCATGATGCGAAAGCCTTCCGCCGGCTCGCTGGCGCGGGAAAGAGCAGTCTTGATGGCGGCAACAGCGTTGTCGGTGAGCGTAATCATGGCTCCATTCTCCTCAGTCCGGGACCTGCTTGCGCATCACGTTGCATGCACCGTGCCAAAGCGAAAAAATGTTTCAACACAGCGCGGCATCTCTGACCCTGCGGTGGTTCTTGTGAGTCCATTGCTGCGAAGGTGTCGGCCAACCGACACGTACTGTCGGGTTTGTCGGGTCCGCCACGCGGGATGTTGGGCCTGAGTTGTTGGCTGAACTCACATTAAACCAATGACCATTACAGAAGACTCCTTCTGGGCTTGCTTCGGCGCAATTGGCACAGTTTTTGAAGCTCCACTGGCGAGGCGGCAAGAGACTGCCGATCCACAATCGTGTCGTGGGTGCCCTCGCGATCGATGCGGCGAAGCAAGGGAGCAACATGTCAGGACTGGGTCAGACACGCTTTGTTTGGCGAAGCAGCGCCGCCCGTGGCATCCGAATGACCGATTGGCCGATTGCGACAACACCCACAATCGCTCACCACCGCCCGGTGGCCACCGACCGGCTCGATGAGATTCCATCGGCATGTGCCTGCACGTGTCACTCGGGTCTCGCCGCTCCGATAGCACCCCCGGTTTTCGCGCGGGTGCGACGACGTGCGCACGCTGTCCAGCGACACTTTGTTCACGGGCCAGCAGCAGATCAGGGTCGAGCATTTCGGCGCGCCTTATCGGCTGAAGATTCCCGGGCAGTGCAGCTGATCCTCACACGTAGGTGGAAGCAGGGGTAAGACATGGACCAGCGCGAGAAACCATCGCCGGACGAAATCCGGCGGGCGTGCGAAGACAATCCGAAAATCCGGGAGCATGATCTCGCCGCTCGATTGGGCATTTCGGAAGCCGAATTGGTCGCGGCGCATTGTGGTCACGGCGCGGTGCGCATCGAGCCGCGCGTCGATGATCTGCTGACCGGCCTCGAAGCGGTCGGCGAGGTGATGGCGGTCACCCGCAACCAAAGTGCCGTGCACCAAAAGATTGGCGTGTACGACAAAGTGGTCACCGGCAACCCGCATGCCATGGTGCTCGGCGACGAGATCGACCTGCGCATCTTCCCGAAAGCGTGGGCGTATGGCTTCGCCGTCGAGAAGCGCGAGGGAGCCGAGATCCGCCGCAGCCTGCAATTCTTTGATGCCACCGGCGAGGCGATGCACAAAGTACATCTCAGGCCCGCCTCGAACCTGCACGCCTATCAGAATCTGGCGGCAGAGCTCGTATCCTCCGACCAGGAGCCGATCATATCGGTCGAGGCGAGCGGGGCGCGCGATAACGCAGTGAGTCCAGACCAAGCCGCCACGGTCGACGACCTACGCGAGCACTGGAGCCGGCTGAGCGACGTGCATCAGTTCTACCATATGTTGAAAACACTGAAGCTCAGCCGCTGCCAGGCGATGCGTATGGCCGACGAGGATTACGCCTGGCTGCTCGACAATGATGCCGTTGGCGCCCTGTTCCAACAGGCGACCGAAGACGAGATGCCGATCATGTGCTTTGTCGGCAATCGTGGTTGCATCCAGATCCATTCCGGCCCGATCAAGTCGGTCAAGCAGATCGGGCCGCGGATCAATGTGCTAGACGAGACCTTCCATCTGCATCTTAGGACCCATCACATCCGCGAGGTCTGGGCCGTGCGCAAGCCGACGAGGGACGGTCACGTCACGTCCGTTGAAGCCTATGGCGCCGACGGCAAGATGATCATCCAGTTCTTCGGCACGCGCAAGGAAGGCGAACGCGAGCGCAGCGACTGGCGGTTTCTGGCCGAGAGTCTGCCACGCGTTCCCGGTCCGACCGACAGGGATGTGTAGAGCCGGCAGGCCCGTAGGATTGAACCGGCCGCCATAGGGCTCGGCGCCACGTTCCGACAGCGGCTCGCGAGGAAATATAGGTCCATGTGCGATAGAGCTTGCCGTGTTAGCGCATACGCACGGTCAGGTGTGCACGCCGGAATTGACCGCATCGATACAGTCAGGCTCGTCGCCGGCCGGATCGCTGCGCACGAGTGCATCGCTCGTCTGACCGGAAATCCTTGCAGCGGCTACAACAACGCATATGCCATCAGCGCCGAACCGAAGCGGAAGCGCGGCCGGGTCTTGTCGGACCGCACCCGAACCTTGCGCTGGATCGCGTCGTTGCTCAATCCGGGCCGTGCGAGCGATCTCCTCGCTCGTCGACCGGAAGGCTGTGCAGCAGCAGCCAAGCCGAACAGCCCGATGTCGCGGACTCGACAAAACCGACCACGGATGTCGGTTGTCGGACGTTGTCCTAAGAATGATGGACAGGTGATCATCAGCGGCGGGCCTAGTGCAGGCTGGCATTGCTTGGTGCAGCGCCATGGGTACGCCTATCCGGCACGCGACTTGCTTCGACAATTTGATCAGCAGGGCATCAGCAGTGCGTCACGGAGCTCAGAGGTGATTGACCAGCCTCTCAACCCTAACGGGGATAAGCGGCGGCTTTGCTTCATGCCCGCAGCGCGGCGGAGATGCCCCTTCTGATCGACTTCGCAACCGATCTCATCCGCGCTGGTGCAGGTGGGCTGTATCAGGCGACAGAATCTAGAAGGCGCCCGACAAGAGACGTGCCCATGCTGGAAATCGACTTTATGAACAGCGGTGCAATCTCAATCGAGCCATGAACGCCAATGTAGAGAAAACAAAATGGCGACCAACCCCGTTCCAGATCATGTCCCGCCCGAAATGGTGAGGGACTTCAGCCTGTTTACATCGCCAGGGATGCCACCAACACCCAACGGGGATCCACACGCAGCTGTCGCTTGCGTACATGACGGGCCTCCGATCTTTTACTCCCGCTACAACACGCAAGATGGCCGGGGTACCTGGGTCATCACCCGTGCCGCGGACCAGCGGAAGGTGCTGCAGGACGCAGAGACTTTTTCCAGCGATCGCAGCATCTTCTCCTCCATACTGGGTGAAAACTGGCCGACGATCCCGCTTGAGCTCGATCCACCGGCCCATGGCGTCTTTCGCTCACTGCTCAATCCGCTGCTTTCGCCAAAGCGGGTGTTGGCTTTGGAACCGGCTGTCCGCGAACGGGCGGTCGAGCTGATCGAAAGGATCGCCGCGTCGGGCACAAGCTGCGACGTGATGAAGGATTTTGCCTTTCCTTTCGCGGTGAGCACCTTTCTTCGCTTTCTGGGGTTGCCCGATGACCGACTCGATACATTCGTCGGCTGGGGGAAAGATCTGCTCCACGGCGACGATAAGGAACGACCTGTGGCTGCCCGGACGATCGTGGCATTCATCGACGAACTTGCAGCCATGCGCCGCCAGGAGGCGGTTGACGATTTCATGAGCTTTATCGTGCAGGCACGGGTCGAGGGCCGCCGGCTGACGGACACCCAAGTCCGCGGCATCGGCGTGCTTGTCTTCGTCGCTGGGCTCGACACGGTCGCAGCAGCTATAGGCTTTGACTTGGCGTACCTCGCGCGCAACCTCAAAGATCAGCAATTGCTGCGGAGCGAACCGGACCGCATCCCGCTCGCAACCGAAGAATTGCTGCGGGCCTATCCGCCCATTCAGTTGATCCGCGTGGCTACGAAAGATATCGACTTCGAAGGCGCGCCGATCCGGAAGGGGGACTATGTTTCCTGCGCCACGATGATTGCCAATCGTGACCCGGCGGAATTCGAATGCCCCAACACAATCGATTTGGAGCGGGAGGACAACCGCCACGCAGCGTTTGGCTATGGTCCCCACCGTTGCCTTGGCTCACACCTTGCCCGGCGGGAGATTGTCATTGGCCTGGAGGAGTGGTTGGCGCGCATCCCGGCTTTCAGGATCAAGCAGGGTACGGCACCGATAACTTCTGGCGGCCATGTGTTCGGGATCGAAAATTTGATCCTGGACTGGTCTTAGGCCCGCCCCGACCCGGGGCACAGACAATGGAGGCAGCGCAATGCGCATCATCGTCCAAAAGGCCAAATGCCAGGGTCACGCGCGATGCGCGGCGCAAGCGCCGGACATCTTCAAGCTTGATGACGAGGGCTACATCCTGCCCGGTGACATTGAAGTTGCGGAAGGGGAGGAACTGCCTGCATCGCGGGGCGCGCGATCCTGTCCTGAACGTGCGCTGGAACTCACCCGCTGCGCGCTTTGAGGACTCATTCAACCGAGAGTCTGGCGGGCTTGAACCATGTGGCCGCATTCAGCACGCGACCTCTGTCCCGCACGGTTCACGTCCAACTCTGCAGGGGCATTTCCGGCGCCAGTGTTCCCCGTGAGGCGCAAACGGCAGGGCAGGGGTTCGCGAACACCTCTTCCAATCACAGAATTTGCGTCAGAGCCGACGGACCAGACGAGAATTGCCGAACTACTCGACGCGAGGCGACCCGGAGTGCCATACCGAAGAACTGCCCGACCCATGTTGCGGCAGGCCGGGTCTCTGCATGATTTGATAGGACGAAACCAGGAGAACGCACCATATTTGCCCAACATTATGCCCGGCTCAGCACCGGCCAATGGCCGCACATCGAGCTGGAGAGGAGGTTCGACCAGCATGTGCTTGCCTGTGTGCTTTCACGTGCGCTCGAGGAGATCGAGGCCGGCGAGGCGACGGCGACGGAGGCAACCGGACTTTCGCGCGCCGAGTTGCGCGATGTCCTGGTCCGCTGTTTCCCTGCTTTTCCTATCAACGCGTTTGCCTTGAAAGAGGTGAGCGAGCCCGAGCCGGATCTGGAAGAAGAACTTCTGCATGGACTGCTGCTGGCGCATGCCCGACATGGCGACCCGGCGAGCGCCCGCTTCGCCAAGATCATCGCCCGGCGTGCGATGCGCAATGACCACCTCTGGCAGGACCTTGGCCTTTTTAATCGAACCGACCTCGGCCGCCTGCTCGCCTCGCATTTTCCGACGCTGGCGGCCGGCAACACCCAAAACATGAAATGGAAAAAATACTTTTACCGAAAGCTCTGCGAGGCCGAAGGTTTTTCGCTGTGCAGCGCCCCCAGTTGCCGGGACTGCAATGATTTCGAAAGCTGCTTCGGCCCGGATGAAGGCGAAAGCCGCCTCACACGGACCAAGGACAACGCCTAGGATTGAGAGCCGCTTGCGTCAGTCGTACAGCGTCAGCGCTCGCGCCGCGCCATATGTCTGTTGTCAAATCTCGACGGACGCCATCGTTGAGACGGCCATTTCGGCAGCGATAGCCCTCTTTTCGGCCTCCTGGGCAAGATGACTGGCCGCGACCTGCGAATGGCCCCTGCGGCAAGCAAGGCGCCATAAATAACTGCGCCCAGCAGAACCAGTCGGCAAGAACGAACGGAACTGGCCACGTGGACGGGTATATCGAAGCGTCCATTGTTGACGTCAGCATTATACCTGGTAACGCCAGACTTCGACCGATTTTCAGCGGGCCGATAAGAAAGGCGCTCGAAGAGAAGGCGACTTTCGACCTGAACCGGAAATTGCAAAGCTGCAAGCCCAGTTGGAGCAGCAGTTGGCCCGGTTGAAGGATGCAGAAAAGTTGGCGATCAAGCTCAAGACTAATTCTGTTGGCCTCAAACGAATCAACGTCGCCGACGAAGCAATCGAGGTCGTAGCCGGTTTCACAGGACGGCGGACATTGGGGTCGGCAGTCTAGTCCCAGCCAAATAGGGCGCGCGCTTCTGCTACTGCGCAAACGCCTCTGGAGTCGATTTTATCAGCTCGTTGGCGTGATCTTCAGTTCCTTCGCCACAAAGCCCGGCGGAGAAGAGTATGCTGCCTGGCCTATTCATTCGCCCAAGCCCGCTTGCCACGGCAGCTATCGTGGTCATTTTTACATCAGACGATCGTCTCGTGAGCAGTGGACCGCAGAGTTGCGAAGACGCAGTTGCCCTTTGCTTCTACTGTGCATAGAAGCCATTTGTGCGGGCAGAGGTACAAAATCTGGGTGCGGTGCTGTGGGAATAAAATTCGAAAAGCTAAATAAACTGCGAGAGTCACTGCTAGAGGCAAATCACGATTTCCGCGCCAGCACCCAATTGTTCAATAGCTTGGATGTCGCGAAAATTGATCGCGAAATGGATCTTGGAGATCGCGGAAAGCAGCGGGGCGAGGCGAACCAACCTCCGAAGGCGGCCAAGAATTTCGACGACGTTGAGCATGCAGTCATCGAGAGGGTCGAGGACGAAAAAAAGGCGGCACACCACACCCTCGAGGATAGCCTGCAGCTTCTCTCCGGACGTTTGGCGGGCCTCGACTTTGAAGAGCAATTTGGTCTGATCCGTCAGGCGAACGCCGCCAGTGTTTCTGATTTCAAGGCCTCGATCGCGGTAGGCCTGGACGAACTTCACGGATTGCGAAAATCGCTCAACGACGCGGAGAAGGAGCACGCCTGGTTCAAACAGAAGCACGGGCTTGTCCGCGCCGTTAGGATTCAGCACGGAGCAGCCTACGTTTTCCGAATTTCCTTGCTGATTTTCCTGTTTCTGATTGAAACGGCGATGAACGGAAATTTCCTTGCCAAGGGAAATGAACAGGGATTTTTTGGCGGACTCCTCGAAGCCGCCGCGTTCTCGTTTTTGAACATCGGCGCCGCTCTGCTTTTCGCAATATTCTGTGCACGCCTGGTGACTCACAGATCGTTTTTCGTGAAGGTGATCGGCGCGTTGTCGATAGTGGCATACATCGGCTTGGCATTGACCATAAACCTAGCGCTTGCACATTACCGCGAGGTCAGCGGGTCCTTTGTGAACGGAGCCGGTGTCGAGGTTGTGCGCAGCATGCTCGCCAATCCGGCCGGCCTTATGGATGTGAAATCCTGGCTTCTGTTCGGCATCGGTCTCATGTTTTCGATTTTTGCATTTATCGACGGCTGGTTCGTTCTCGACCCATACCCAGGCTATGCGGGTGTCGAAAACAGATTGGTCGCTCGCAGGGAAGACTACATCGAGCGCAAGAGCGAGCTCATCGAGGCTCTGCAAGAGGTGCGCGATGAGCACAACGAGAAGGTGGAGGACATCGTCAAGCGGCTGGGGAGCAGACGCAGGGAGCATCGGGCGATCATCGATCATCGGTCGAGGCTGCTGACGCTCTTTGTGCAGCATCAAGACCAGCTGGAGCGAGCCTGCAACCAGCTTCTCGCAAAGTACAGGGAGGCCAATATCCAGGCCCGCACAGAGCCAGCGCCAAAACATTTTGCCACGCCCTACAGACTCGAGCGCATAAAACCCCTGATATCGTCCGACGATGAATGGAGCGAGAAGGACCTGGGCGCCTCAATTCGTGACGCGCAGGAAGAACTCAACGCTCAGGTGCGGCTCATCGGGCTGGAATGCGAGCGGGGGATCGAACAGTACCGAGATCTCGACAAGCTTCATCCGGACAGCGTGAATGGCTAGGCGGGGCCGCAGAAGAAAGAATGGCAGTGGCGGCACCATTGTGGCAGCAGTTGGATTGGCCGTGCTGTCGGCTGCGATGCTGGCCGGTTTTGTTTGGATGTGGTCGAGATCCGGGAAGGACCAAATCGACGCCAGCACGAATTGCCCGTTGGCCGGTCCTGTAAGCCTGACGGCGGTCTTGATCGACGCCACCGACCCGATTTCGCCAATAACCATGGCCGATTTGAAGAATGAATTCCGTAAGACCATTGGGCGCGTCGAGCCCGGCGGCTATCTGAGGATATTGACGCTGGGCCCGACCCCCGGCGACCTGACTGTGATGTTTGATGGATGCAACCCGGGCGATGGCTCGACGGTCGACAGCTGGACGAACAATCCGTCCCGGCGGCAGAAGAAATGGGAAGATGCATTCGAGGATCCTCTGACGAAGCTTCCCGACCAGATTCCCAATGGAGAATCCGCTAGCCAATCTCCAATCATGGCCGGAATGCAAAAAATCAAACTGTCATTATTCGATAGCGGTTTGGCGAAAGAGAAGACCGCAAAGCGAATAATAGTCGTGTCGGATATGATTGAACATACGGCGCTGTACTCACAATATCGTTCGGGTCTCGATTACCAGAAGTACCTTGATAGTTCGGCCGACAGGACCTACGGGACATCGCTTGATGGCGTGGGGGTTACGATACTCTATGTCGATAGGGCGAAGAAGCCATTTGGCTCTTTCGGACATGCAGAGTTCTGGACCCGGTGGGTTCAAGCTCATCATGGCGAGTTTGAGAAGCTGGTAGGGTTGGAGGGGTTAAACTGATGGCCAAGAAGCGAGGGGAGTCCTTCTTGGGACATCCGAGCCTGCCCCTTGTCGTCTTTGCGACACTAACCCTGGGCGGCTGTGTGTTCATCGCAATAGCCAAGCTGTCGGGCGTAGACCCGATAATGGCGGCGAGCGCACCGGTATGCCTGATGCTCATCTATCTTGCCGCGTCCGTCTTCACCGGCAAGCTGCGGCTCCACGATGAGCAGACTGGCGACAATCTCTACTACATGGGTTTCCTGTTTACGTTGACGAGTCTCGGCGTATCGCTGTTTCAGTTTGGTTCCGAAGGATCCACCGACACAATCGTGAGGAACTTTGGTATCGCGGTGACGTCGACGATCACGGGCATTGCTCTGCGGATCTTTTACAATCAGATGCGCCGCGATCCTGCCGACATCGAACGGACGGCCAGGCACGAACTCGCCGATATGACGCGTCGTGTAAGAGCTGAGATGGAAAGTGTAACCAGGGAATTCGCTGACTTTCGCCGCGTCAGCAATCAGATGTTGGAGGAGGGTTTTGCCGAAATTGCCGTTCAAGCGGAGCGGAACGGAGAGCACATAAGATCGGCGCTGGATAAAATCGCGATGGAATCGATCAAACCGGTTCAAGAGGCCTCGGGAAAGCTCAGCAATGCTTTGAGCGATAATTTTGGGCAGATCGAAAGTCAGTTCTCGTCGATCGCACAGCGCGTCGAGGCGGCAGCCGATCTGCTCGACAAGGCCAACAGCTCAATGTCCTCTTCAGTTGGCAGACTGGGTGAACAGGCCGACAGCGTAGCCACCAAGTTAGAGAAGGTTGTCGTCCCTGATGAGGTCCTTAAGAACGATCTGGCGCCGATGGTGAAACTCCTTGGCAGCGCGGTCGCCCAATATGCTGTCAAAACAGAGACGGCTTCGCAGGAACAGCAAGCCCGCATGGCGGGCATCGTTGATGCTGTGGCTAAAGTGGCCGCAGGTGTGGAAAGGGCTGTGGCAGCCGCAGAGCAAACAGCGGAGAGTGTCCAAGCGCAACAGCGCTTGACCCAGGCGCTTGCTGCAGTGGTGCAAAAGCAAAGCAAGGACACCGGAGACCTTGTCGCAACCTTGGCAGGAAGAAGCCTCCACGCGCCGAGGCCTGTTCCCCCTCTCAACGCTCCTATCGCGATCGAACAGCCACTGGCAGATCTGGCCGCAAATGACACCGTCGAGAGCGCACCGATTAGGGTCGAGCCTGAGCCCCAACCAGACGCTTTCCAAACTCTGGGAAGCGAGCCTCCCGCCGAACGAACGGAACCGCCTAAGCGAACCAGTTGGTGGGGCAGGTGAGTGACGCTGGCGGAACTTCGGTCGCCTTCGAGCGCAAGGGTTACGGCCGCGGTTTGATACTGGGCCTGACCATGGCCGAGACGATGCTGCTTTTGGTGTTCTGCCTGCTGCTAGCAGCCGGTGCTATCATCACGAAAAAGCAGAAAGAGACCGATGAGGCGCTGCGAGCCGCTCAATCAAACAAGGAAAACGTGCAGAGGCTCGAAGCCGAAAACAAGCGGCTTCTGGCTCAGATAAAAGCGGTGTTTCAGCCCGCGAGCGGAGGAACCGTTCCCGACGAAGAATGGCGCGAGCTGGTCCTGGCCAAGGATGCTGTTAAGTCGGTCAAGGAAGCAGGTATTTCCCTGGAGGAGGTCGTGCGAAATGCCCCTGTCGCGAAGGTCCTTGCGGACAACGACATAAGCGTTGATCAGGCCAAGGCCATGATAGATGCGGCGAAGGTCTTGAAAGAATTTGGTTACATCGGCACCGACAAAGGGCTGCAGGATCTGGCTGATGTGCTCAAGAAGGCTGCAGAGCCGACGCAAGCAGCAAAACCTCACGATTGGCCGCCGATCATTAGTCTCAGCGAACTGGATGGCTATAATTTCGATACCGGAAGCGCAGAGCTTTCGGATCCGTTCAAAACAAAGTTGCGCGATCTTGCGAAGACAATCGCCGGCACTGCGACCTCTTACGGTGTCGACGTGATTGAGGTGATTGGACACACGGACGAACAGGCAATGGCGGGCGAATCCTCCAACATGGACAAAGGGCTCCGACCGGTTTTGTCAGGGAAAGTGGAAATCGGCTCACTCCATCCCGCCGACAATGCCGGCCTTGGTCTGGCGCGCGCGATTTCAGTCATGAGTGTGCTCAGTGACATGCCCGCATTAAAGGGGTTTACGATTTTGCCGATGTCAGGTGGTCAGCTCATCCTGCCCGGCGATCATCTCACCGACGGAGCGCAGATGGGCGATGTGCGGGCTCGAAGGCGCATCGAGATTAGGGTGAGGCAGCGATCAAAATTGGCGCCGGTTGGTGGCGCCAAGCCATGAATGGGGACGAGAGACTGGCGCCTTAGCCGGTACGGCAGTTGAGTTGGGGGATTGGGCTATGGGGTTTTACGTTCGAAAATCGATCAGTGCGGGACCATTCCGCTTTAACTTTTCGTCCGGCGGGGTTGGCGCTTCCGTTGGCGTGAAGGGCCTCCGCATCGGCACTGGGCCACGAGGTCACTACATCCACGCCGGCGTCGGTGGGCTCTACTATCGTGGCACTTTAGGCAAGGCTAGCGCCAAGAAGGTAGTACAGCTCTCTCAAACCCGATCTGCGCCGCAACCCCGTCCACAATCCTCGCCCCCGGAGTACGTCTCTGACGGCGTCGTAATGAGGGAAATCGAGTCCCGCGATGTGGTGGAGATGCGTGACGAGACATTTGCCAATGTACTCGATGAAATCAATGCTAGGCAATCGCAGACGCGGCTGTCCGTAGCACTCGCGGTTCTGTTCGGGATTGCAGGTTTCCTTGTGGGGACCAAGCTCGGAGGTGCCGCACCGGTGCTGGGCATCGGTGCCTTTGTGCCGGGTATGCTCATTGGCAAATGGTTTGACAGCTACCGCCGGGTAAGCGTGCTCTATTACGATTTGGAAAAAGACGCGGAGGCCGCCTACGGGCGACTTGTCGGCGCGTTCGAAACTCTCACCGGCTGCGGCGGGAGATGGCATGTCGCTGCCGGCGGCAAGATAGAGGATCTGACGGCTTGGAAGCGAAATGCCGGGGCCAGCATGCTGGTCGATAAAAAGCCCACGACACTTGAAAGCTCCTTGCCGAAGGTTGTGCGCAGCAACGTTACTCCGCCTTCAATCCATGTGGGTCGGCAGGTGCTCTTCTTCATGCCTGACCTAGTGCTGGTGAAGGACGGAAACCGATACGGCGCAGTCGGATATGCCGATCTGCAGACCCAATTCGCCCCGAGTAATTTTATCGAGACCGGCAAAGTTCCATCTGATGCGGAGATCGTGAGCTACACTTGGGCTCACCCAAACAAAAACGGCGGGCCCGACAAGCGTTTCAAAGACAATCGGCAGATCCCTGTCTGCCGCTACGAAGCGTTGCGGTTTTCTAGCCCGTCCGGACTTAACGAGCTGGTGGAATTTTCCAAGACAAACGTCAGCCAGCCCTTTTGCCAGGCTCTATCGGCACTCGCGCAATTGCATCGAAGCTCCGACCGCCAATCCATAACGCTGAACGCGCACTCAAGGGACTGATAGTGGCGATGGCTCAAAGCATGGCCAGGTCAGCAAACGCCTTCGCATGGAATCCCATCGCTATCTCGATCCAACTTGCTCCCCCATGAGCAGTTGGCGAGATACCAACGCGCTTCTTCGCAAGATGAAATCTGCCTGCAAAAGCGGCGAGGTTGGCATGAGTAGCTCTGTGCTACTTGGCGACGGCTGATGAGCCCAAGTGGGCTTTTGGTTGGGTTCGTAGCTTCCGAATGTTGTTCGCGCCAATCCCAAGGGTTGTCAAAAGTTCCAATCCAGATTCCGACCTTAGCGGTTTCAGCCTTAGTTTGCTGTTGCGCATAGGCCCCGTGGCTGTAGCGGGGCCAGTCCAAGGCTCGACCATGTTCAACCATCCAGGACGCGACGCTGACACCGTCCGCGCGACGGCAATCACCGACGAAGCGACGGTACCGATCCCATGAAACAAATGTGCATTGGACAGGCCGCGAAGCCGCAAGGAAATTCGCCAGTGCTTCGGCCGCCTGGCGCCCGCAGGGGTATTGATGTCCGCTCGCGTCATTGCAGTATTGGCGGCTTTCGGGTGCATCGATGCCGTTGAAGCGGACGCGCTGCCCGTGGATCTCTATCGTGTCTCCATCAACCACCGATGCTATGCCGACAATCGGCGCCGGTCTCGACCCGGTCGAGTTTGCTATATCCAGACCACGTAACTGGTCGCCCGGCCCTGTAAAATAGTGGGTGGCGTAAGCAGCCAAGGCCACCACGATCACTAGGATCAGAGGCAAGGGCACATCTGGAAAGAAACGTCTGCGGACGATTGGTTCCGCGCCGCGCCTTGGTCGCGCGCGGCGACGATGAGAATAGCGATTGTTATTCAATTTCCGATCCTTTGCGAAACGCAGGCTGCATGATTTCTAACGTGCCTCTGCACGCTTCGTAGGCGCCTTTTTCGCTGGCGCTGGTTTGCCTTGTAGTTCGGCGCTTTGAACACCATGGTGCCTTCGCAGATCAGCCCGAAGTCACGACTTTGTAGTTGCCCTTTTCGTGAACACGACCATCTTTCCGCGCTGGAGCCTACAAGTTTTCTCGGAATGCAATTAGGAGGGCCGATTGAAAAAGAAGTCGGCTTGTGCGCCAGTTGGTCGTGGCCGGCGAGGCAGATGCCAGAGCTGCCAACACCTCGTCCAGAGGTATGATGGCATTTTGTCCGAAAGGGAACCTCGAGATCAAGGTGGGGATGCGAAGTGTCCGGAACATTAAACAAACATCCGCAATTTTCCACTAAGCTGCGGTGCTCACAATACTAAAACGATTGAAGTGTTGGTGGCAGCCATTCGAAGTTGAAAAACGAGCATTTTATGTTGCGGACAGCCCTTGTGTAGGCTCTATGTGTCCAGCCTATCAGGGGGGTGTGAGTGTCGGAAGTTGAAAAATCGGTCTTCCAAAGCGATCTGCCTTTAAAGGAAAAGCTCGAGCGAGCCAGGATGGAATTGCTCGACCTTTCTGCTCGCAACCGACTTTTGAATGTGCCACGGTTTTCAAAGAGCGCGAAGACGATCGATATTGTCGACGAGAGGTCGTCTGAGATCTATCGATTGCTGGTGAGCGAAGGAAAGGCTTTTACCTTCCTGGCCGGCAAGCCGGATCGGCCGAAGGCAGGCCAGGTTGAAAGCAGCCCTCCAGACGAGGAAATCGACTATTCCCCCGTTGCTCTTGCTCAGCCTGAGGACGAAGGATTCGACGATAGAGGGGTATCTGCGCGACATTCTGACACCAAGCTTCAGACGAGGATGACCCCAACGGGGCTGCAGCGCCGGCTCCTTGATCTCTACCACGATGCCCGCACACTTGAGGAAGAGCAGGGCGTCAATATCCTCTTTCTGGCCCTTGGCATGCTGAAGTGGATTGACCCGAACAACAAAGAAAACATCCGTCAGGCTCCTCTCATTTTGGTGCCGGTACGGCTTGAGCGAGGGGCCGCTGGAGAAAAGTTTCGGCTGCGAGCTCGTCCGGAAGATCTTACCGCAAACCTCTCCTTGGAACTCTATCTCGACCGCATCCGCAAGCTCGCCCTGCCGCGTTTTGAAGTGGGAGACGACTTCGACGTCTCGGCCTATCTCGATGCCGTTGCCGAAGCAGTGTCGACGAAAGAGGGTTGGCAGGTGCTTGCCGATGATATGGTGCTCGGCTTCTTCTCGTTCGCTAAGTTCTTGATGTACCGTGACCTGGATCCGGATCTCTGGCCGGATGGCGCAAAGATTATCGAACAACCGAAGATCCGCTCGCTTCTTTCAGATGGTTTCGACGCACGCGAACCGCTGATGTCGGACGACAATGCGATTGATCCGCATATTGCGCCTGCCGAAATGTTGCATATCGTCGACAGTGACAGTTCTCAGACGCTGGCGATCCATGATGCAAGAAAAGGTCGCGACCTCGTTATCCAAGGTCCGCCTGGGACAGGAAAATCGCAGACGATCGCAAACATTATCGGGTCGGCCGTTGCCGACGGAAAGACCGTGCTGTTCGTGGCCGAAAAAATGGCTGCGCTGGAAGTCGTGAAGCGACGGCTTGATACTGCCGGAGTGGGGGACGCCTGCCTCGAGCTCCATAGTAACAAGGCGAACAAGCGCATGATGCTGGAGGAGCTGCGGCGCACCTGGCAACTCGGATCGCCTAGGGGACAGCTTCCTTCTTGCCTGACTGAGCGCTTGCTGGAGGCTCGCGATAAACTCAATGCACATGCTGCACGAATGCACGTTGCATTTGGAACGTCCGAACTCACTCCATACCAGGTTCTTGGCCAGCTAACCCGACTAAGGCAGAACGGGCAAAAACCAGTTGATATTGAACTTGAGGATGCCACCGCTTGGACGAATGACGGTGTCTCGCAACGTCGCAAACTTCTCGATGAGGTGTCTCAGCGGATCAACGAGATCGGCTTGCCGATCCACCACCCATGGCGGGGAGTTGGCCTGGATGTCGTTCTACCAACGACTATTGAGAGGCTCGTCCCACGCATTGCGTCGTCGCTGGATCAAGCAAAGGCTCTGCACGCCAAACTGGCCGATATTGCTGAGCGGATCGAGGCGAAGCCTCCGCAAATCCTCAGCGACAGCGGCGAGGTAGAAGATCGTGCTGAGCTTCTCGCGTCCGCACCTGGACTTCCTGCCGAGGCGCTAGTCTCGCCGGTTTGGGATGAGCGTCCAAAGGACATTGCATCGCTTCTCTGGACAGGAACGGATTTCAACCGCAAATCCGAGGAACTGTCGGAGCAGTTGGTGGCGACGGCTATCGACACGCCAATCGAAGGTCTCGAGACAGAGCTTGCTAAGCTTCCTTCAGACTTTCCGAAAGATGGTTTCGTTCGTGCGCGCCAGCTAACCGTGTTGCTCCCACGCTTACGGGAAGAAGCTGAGCGGCTAAATCAAGAACTGGGGTCTACGGTTTTACCGGACACGCTTGCAGGACTCCTCAGGCTAGTGATGACCGGCGAGAGAGTTGCGGCAGCCCCCGATGCGAGCCCTGAGGCATTCGCAGCCACAGTTTGGGACTCCGGGCTGGAACAGGCTGGTGACCTTGCCGACAGCGTAGCAACGCTAGAGACTGCTAGAGCCGAGCTTCAGGGCAAGGTTGTTGATGCCGCGTGGAGTACCAACGTGGCCGCGGCGCGGCAAGCGCTCGCCACGCACACGGGAATATTGAAAGCATTGAATGGCGACTACCGTCGCGCCACTGCACTTGTGCGGACTATTTTGGTAGCCCCTAGCGCGCCTGCGGCGGAGATAGTGGGTCTCCTCGACATTCTGATGAAGGGCCAGGCGGCCGCAGCAAAAGTGCGCGAAGGCGACGCCTTTGGCCGTTCCGCCTTCGGAGCCGATTGGCGTGGGGAGAGATCGTCTTCGGCACCACTCCAGGCCTTAGTGGAGTGGATGCGCACGCTGAGGGGACTTGGCTCGGAACCGCGAATTATAGCCGGGCGGATGGCGGAGCGCTCTGAAGCGGGCGCGCGTGCGGTCCGAGTTCGTAAGGTGATCGACATCGGTCAGCCGATTATCGAGGGGTTCTGGAACGATTTAGGCCACCTTGCGTCATCCATGCTAGGTGACGTGGCTTCCGCCGAGCGGGCCTCGCTGCAACTGATGGAAACGAAGGCAAGCACTGTAGCTCAAGCCGATAACGCGTCACGACAGGTTCTGACTGACGTTCCAGATCTGATCAGTGAGCGGGTGGAGATACTGCGCCGACTAGGCAGACTACAAGCGCTTGCTCAAGAGATCGACGACGGGGAAAGCCTTGGCAAGTTCGCATTCGGCTCGTCGTGGCTCGGTCGAGGATCCGATTGGGCCGCTCTCGCGCAAGCCGAACTTTGGCTGAGAGAAAATGGCTCAATCCGGCATTTGGCTGCGCGGTTGCCTGAAAGAAAAGAGATCGCAAACTTGGCGCGTTCAGCGCGTGAAGCGGCCCAAGCGGCAGCGCGGGAATTGAAGGCGCTTGCAGGGGATTTGAAAGCCGATGCTCCCTCCTTGTTTGGAGTAGACGATTTTCCAGACGTCGCGATAGTCGAGGTTGTTTCTCGACTGGAGGGGTGGCTCGATCATCAGGAACAGCTCTCGAAATGGGTTGCCTATGAAGAGCGATCCGAAACGGCCCGAAAGGCTGGACTGGGACAGTTGATAGACGGCCTAGCCGACGGCCAGATTACAACAGGATCGGCGCGATCAGTCTTCGATATGGCCTACTACGAACGAATGTTTCTAGCGATGGCGACCGATGAGCCGGAGCTGGCAAGGTTCGACGGGGAACTGCATTCCAGGGCTGTACGTGACTTCGCGGATCTGGACCGACAGAGGATCAAGGCCGGTGCCATCGAAGTTGTGACGGCTCATCACCGAAAAATTCCTTCAAGAGACGGCGGAGCTGGACCAGTCGGACTGCTTCGTTCTGAGATGGCGCGCAGACGGGGCCACATGCCTATCCGGCAGTTGATGCAGAAGGCAGGGCCTGCCATCCAGGCACTCAAGCCAGTGTTCATGATGAGCCCGCTTTCGGTGGCCCAATTTCTGTCGCCCGGCAGGATGTCCTTCGATCTGCTTGTGATGGACGAGGCGTCTCAGATACAGCCTGTGGACGCGCTTGGCTCGATCGCCAGGGCCAATCAGGTGGTCGTTGTTGGCGACGAACGCCAACTGCCACCCACGACATTCTTCGCGAAGATGACAGGCTCGCAGTCTGATGACGAGGGTGAGGGCGCGCAGGTCGCCGACATCGAAAGCATCCTCGGCCTGTTCACGGCCCGCGGCTTGCCGCAGCGTATGCTCCGCTGGCACTACCGTAGCCGTCACCAATCTCTGATCGCCGTATCGAACAGCCAGTTCTACGAGAACCGGCTTTTCATCGTGCCAAGCCCCTATACCCAAGAGGCAGGCATGGGGTTGCGGTTTCATCATGTGCCGGAGGGGGTCTTCGATTCCGGTGGCACAGGAACCAATCCGGTAGAGTCGAGAGCAGTAGCCGAAGCGATCATCCGTCATGCGAAGGTGAACCCGCAAGAGACTCTAGGCGTTGCAACATTTTCGGTTAGCCAACGCCGCGCGATCCAGGATGAACTCGAAGCGCTGCGGCGACTAAATCCCGATACGGAGGAGTTCTTTCACGCGCATCCCAGCGAGCCATTCTTTGTCAAGAACCTTGAGAATGTTCAAGGCGATGAGCGCGACGTGATCATGATCTCGGTGGGGTATGCCAAGAATGCGCAGGGATACATGGCCATGCGTTTCGGCCCTCTTGGTGCGGAAGGCGGCGAGCGTCGGCTCAACGTCCTCATAAGCCGAGCCAAGCGCAGCTGCGAAGTATTCGCGTCCATCACAGACGAAGACATCGACCTGGAGCGTGGCAAAGGGAAAGGCATCTTCGCCTTCAAGCTCTTCTTGCACTACGCGAGAACAGGGCGAATTTCGCTTGCCCAGGCCACGGTTCGCGAAATGGATTCGATCTTTGAAGAACAGGTAGCCAACGCGCTGATCGAAAAAGGTTATCAGGTTCATGCTCAGGTGGGCATTGCCGGTTTCTTCATCGACCTCGCGGTTGCGGATCCAGAGAGGCCAGGCCGGTATATACTCGGCATCGAATGCGATGGTGCAGAATATCATTCGTCGCGCTCGGCCAGAGATCGAGACCGGCTACGGCAATCCGTCCTTGAGGATCATGGTTGGATTATTCATCGGATCTGGAGCGCTGACTGGTTCCAACGACCTCATGAGCAGCTGGAGCGAACCATACTAGCGATTGAGGCTGCCAGAAAGGAACTCGATGAGCGGGCCGAATTGGGGGTTCAGAGAAATCGTGCTGTAGCCGTTCAGGTTGTTATGGTCGACCGGGGCAACGTGACGGAAATCGGTCTCGAGAGCACAAACGGATCCGAGACTCCCAATCGAGCCTACGAAGAGACTCAGCTAAGGCGACCGGGATCGTTCGAACTCCACGAGACGCCCAGCGGAATCATGGCCGGGCTGGTCGAGCAGGTCGTGGCTACAGAAACACCAATCCATGTCGACGAAATAGTTTCGCGTATTCGGGACGCGTGGGGTCTGCAGCGGGCCGGTGGCAGGATTCAGGATGCAATCGAGCGAGGTGTAGGCATAGCACAGAGAGGTGGTGCAGTAGCCCGTCGAGGCAACTTCTGCTTCAAGCCGGGTGCTCCTGTTCGTCTTAGAGATCGCAGTGCGGTCGTGTCCCCTGGATTGCGTAAGCCCGAAATGATTGCGCAGGACGAGGTCGCCCAAGGCGCTATGGAAGTCGTGAAATCCAATCTCGGTGCGACAGAGGAAGAAATTGCCACAGGCGTTGCGAGGATGCTGGGCTTCAAAGCCACAAGCGCACAACTGAAGCAGCTAATTTCGGCCGCGGTCGCCGATTCAGTTGCCAAGGGATTGTTACGGTCCCAAGACGGCTTGTTGGTGGTCGGCGACTCCACGAGCGAGAAATTAGCCGAAGTGTAATGGGGCGTTGCAGCGACCTCGCTGCAATTTCAGTCGAGCTCAGAACACCTCTTTCCCTGGCGGAGGCCGAATGGCATTTCGATTCGTACACACGGCCGATATTCATCTCGACTCGCCGCTTCGTTCGCTGGCCATGCGAAATCCCGATCTTGCCGGGCTCGTGGGCGACGCCAGCCGCCAGGCATTCGTTTCGATAGTGGATCTCTGCCTTGAGGAACGAGTCGACGCGTTGGTCATTGCTGGCGACCTATACGATGGCGAGCAGACCTCGATGAAAACTGCGCGGTTTCTGGCATCGCAAATGACACGCCTGCACCAGACCGGCATCAGGGTTTTCAAGATCCGCGGCAATCATGACGCCTTGTCGCGGATTTCCAAACAGCTGGTGTTTCCCGACACCGTTACCATCTTCGGCGGTCGTGCTCAGTCGGTATTGCAGACAGCCGGCGGTCTGGACATCGTTTTCCACGGTTTGAGCTTTGCGAACCCAAAGGCCCCGGACAGCCTGCTGACCAAATATCCGGCTGCTCGTGAAGGGGCCGTCAACATAGGCATCATGCATACCAGTCTGGCTGGATCGCCCGGTCACGACGTTTACGCGCCCTGCAGCATCGCTGACCTGCACGCCCACGGTTTCGACTATTGGGCCCTCGGCCACATTCATGTTCGTCAAGTCTATTCCGGCGCAAGCACCGTGGTGATGCCGGGAATACCTCAGGGGAGGGATATTAACGAGGCGGGTGAGAAATCAGTCACCCTGGTGACGGTGCGCGACGACCGTTCGGTGGAGATCGAGGAACGGCTGACCAGCGTTGCGCAGTTCGAACGGGTGAGCGTCGACCTTACCGGGGCGGTGGAGTGGCCCGAGGCCGTCGCGTGTATTCGTTTCGCGCTCGAAGAGATGCGGGCCACCGTCCGATCGCGTCATGCTGTGGCCCGCGTTGGCCTGAGAGGGACGTCACCATTGTTATGGGCGCTGATCCGCGACAGGGACCTCCTTCTTGCCGAAGCCGAACAGGCTGCGGAACAGCTGGGCCATACGTGGGTGGAGAAGCTCGAGCTTGACCTCGCGCCGCCTCGGACGGAGACCGACGAGGATATTGCTGATCCGATTTTCGAACTCGGGCAATCAATGCGTGCCGATGCCACCTCGGAGGCCTTCCGCGCTGAGGCGAGGGCGTTCGTCCAAAAGATGGTCGCCGACCTTCCGGCCGACGGACGGGATTTTGCTGGGAAGGACGAAGCCGGGCTGGAGCAGTTCCTCGATCAGGTGCTTTCCAAGGGTGCGGACTTGGTCACTGCCCGCCTTAAGTCCGGTGGATCGTCATGAGGTTGCGGCGACTTGACCTCATTCGCTATGGAAAGTTCACCAATAGCACGATCGACTTCGGACCCAAACCGGAATCCGGACCTGACCTGCATATCGTGTTCGGCCTGAATGAGGCCGGCAAATCGACCGCGCTTTCCGCCTACTTAGACTTGCTGTTCGGCATCGAGGAACGGAGCCGCTACAACTTCCTGCACGAGTACAGCGCCATGCGCATTGGCGGCGTGCTGGAACTGGCCGGCTCCGAGCACACGTTCACGCGTACGAAACAGCGTACTAATTCGCTATTGAACGCGACGGGCCAACCGGTGAGCGACGTGGCGATCACGGCGCATCTCGCCGGACTGTCGCGTGACGCTTACACGACGATGTTCTCACTCGATGACGAGACGCTGGAAGCGGGCGGGAAGTCGATTCTGGAGTCGCGGGGCGACCTCGGCAAGCTCCTCTTCACGGCAAGCGCCGGTCTTGGGAACGCAAGTGATACGTTGAACACCCTCGAGGCCGAAGCAGACGCTCTGTATCGGAAGCAGGCGCATGGCACCGAACTGGCGCTCCTGAAGAAGCGCCTTGTTGACGTGAAGTCGCGCAGGGATGCGATCGATACCCTTGCATCAACCTACGAGGGCCTGGAGGCCGAACGTCTCGATGCAGCGCAGCAATACGACCGGACCATCAGTGACCGAGCGGTGCTGGTGGCCAGGCTGGATACCATTGCTCGTTACGTGCGTGCTGCGCCGATGCGGGCGGATATCCGGCGCAAGATTGCCCGGCTGAATGAGCTGCCGGACATCGCCTCCCCAGCTCGCACGTGGACGGGTAGTGTCACCGGACTCATCGATGACGATGCCAGCCTCAGAACGCGGCTGTCCGCAAACATCGACGAGGTCCAGCGCTTGGCGGCAAAAGTCACTGCGGTCGATGAGGATGGATCGATCCTGTCGATTTCCGAACGAATTCGCGGGCTTGCGGAGATCAAAGTGCGCCATACCGCGGCTGGCTTTGACTTGCCCACTCGCAGGATGGGGCTGCAAATCCTCAACAACACCGTGGCAAGCTGCCTAGCCGCCTTGGGTCGATCTTCCGAGCCGGATCCTGCCGCGCTGCTTCTGCCTGCCGTCACCGTTGGCGTCGTTCGCGCTATGGTCGAGCAGAGGTCCGGGATTGCTACCGGGGTGCGCGCCGCCCGCGACGAGGCGGCGGCAGCACTCGATGCGCTGCAGGCGGCAAGGCAGCGGGTCGGCGAGGAAAGGGCAGTGCCCGAACCTGCCAGGGCAAGGCTGGGCTCGGCTTTGTCGAAAGCGCGAGCAAGCGGACACCTGGCGGAGATCAGGACGGCTCGCGAGGCAGAAGATGCGGGAACAATTCGATGGGAGGTGTCGCTCGCGCGCTTGCGTCCATGGAGAGGAGATGCCCTTGCTCTCGCCAACGTCGCGGTTCCGAGCGCCGGGCACATTGCCGCCTGGAAGACAGTAGCGTCAGAACTGGCAAGAAACACCGCCGTACTTGCCGAACGCCTCGCCGAATACGAGGGCAACCGTGCCATGCTCAAGGCTGGATTGGATGCCCTTCGTGCCTCGGTCGACGTTGTCGACGATGATGGGGCTGCCGCGATCCGCCGTGTCCGCGATGATGCGTGGGCAACACACCGCGCAGCGCTGACCGGTGACACCGCTGACGATTTCGCCGTGGCACTGGCGCGCGATGACATTGCCAGCGCGGGCCGGCTGGCCGGCGCGGCGGATCTTGCCGAGATCCGGGCAACGACTCGCGAACTGGCCGAGGTCGCGGCCAACCTGTCACGCAACGGCATCCAACGCACACAGCTCGGCAAGGATGTGGATACCCAATTGTTGGAAATCCGCGCGGCCGCCAGAGACCTGCTCGGAGACGCCGTGGAACCTTCGTCTGAGCGCCTGATCGAAAGGATCGAGGATCAGATCGAGGCGCGCAGCGATGCGCTCGCTGCCTGGGAGCAGATCGAACTTCTCCGCAGGAAGGCGGAGCGAGCCGCTGACGCCGGCGAGCAGATACGCTTGGAAATGAGAGCAGCGCTGGAAAGCGTCGGCATAGTATCAGAGCCCGGCGACACCCTCGAAGCAATCATGGCCATCGCTGAGCTGTTTCTGGATCGGCAGCGCAAGGTGGACGCAGAGTATGCCGAGGCGCTCAGAATGGTGGGCTCCAAAGAAGAGGATCTAGCGGCCCGACGGGTTGCCGTAGGCGTGGCGGAGCGTCGCGAGGAGGAATGGCTGGCCGGCATTGTCGAAGCACTCAAGGGAACTTGGCTCGAAAGCGGGCTCTCAGCATCCGGCGTCGGCACTGTGCTCGATCAACTGGCCGAACTGTCAAGAAGCCTGCAGGAACGGGACGATCTGCAGCTGCGTATCGACAAGATGGCGGCCGACAGGGCTAATTTTCTGGTCGAGGTCATCGCCGTAGCGGTTGAAGCCGACGAGCCGACGGAGGATGGCGAGCCGGAGCAGTTGGCCATCCGCCTTGCCGAGCGCCTGGAGCGCGCCGAGCGGACACGCGAAACGAAGGCAAGCCTCGGCCACGACCTGAAGCGCCTGAAGGAGGCGCGCGACATCCTCGACAATGAGATTTCGGCGCACGAACGCCGCAAGAACGAAGTGCTGGGCGTTTTTGGCGTCGCCACTTTGTCCGAGGTAGTCGAACGCGATGAGCTGCTGCGCGAGCGGGATGGATTGCGCGCTGCCGTCGCTGAACTTGAGGAACGGGTAGTGACGGAACTTGCAGTCGACGGATTCGAGGAGGCACGCTCGATCCTGGACGCGATCGATTTCGACAGCCTCACGGTCGAGAAGGCTGAGGGCGAGCAGCGGCTTCGCCAGTTCGATGAGATGATCCAGCAACAGCTGATCCGGCAGACACGCGCGGCCGATAAGCTGGACGCCATCGGCGGCGACAGCGCGGTTGCACACCTGGATGCCGAACGGCGCACAACCCTGTTGGAAATCGAGGAGAAGGCCGTTCGTTACATCGAGCTGAAGCTCGGCATCATGTCGGCTGGAAATGCTTTGCGGATCTACCGTGAGAACCACCGTTCGGGGATGATGGCGCGTGCATCAGACGCATTCAAGCTAATGACCCGTGGGCAGTATTCAGGCCTTACAACCCAGCCCGTGAAAGGCGGGGAGGTTCTCATCGCGGTGCAGCGCGACGGGCAATCCAAGCTCGCTGACGCGCTTTCGAAGGGCGCGCGCTTTCAGCTCTACCTGGCACTGAGGCTCGCCGGTTATTACGAGTTCGCGCAATTCCGGCCCTCGGTTCCCTTCATCGCCGACGACATCATGGAAACCTTTGACCATATTCGCTCGGAGGAGGTTTTCAGATTGTTTGGGGAGATGGCGAACACAGGTCAGGTCATCTATCTCACGCACCACAAGCACTTATGTGAAATCGCCAAGGCTGTTGTGCCACAATCTACCATTCACCAGCTGGATTAGGCTCGATTAGAATTCGCCTCAAAACGGTTCAACTAACCAACTCGTCTGACATAGGAACTTTCGATCGAATCCGTCATGACGTCCCATAGAGGTTGAGAAATGCCTATTTTGTTCTGCAATGTTGCGTGGATGAACGACTACGCCGGGCGGAGCGCGGATGACCCGCCTCTCGGTGGCGGGGCATTTCCGAGTAAGCAGGGTTATTGCGCGGAGGAATGCAACTTTGTTGCAGCCGATGACGGGTACGTTTACGGCTCTTCGAGACGATTAAGGGCGAATTGGATCGGCAGGTGCGCATCCAGAATCTGGGTTCAGGCAAGCACGACGAATTTGTCGACGGGATCGACATCGTTTGGACGGCTCCGGAGGAAGGCAAAGATCCGCGCGTGGTGGTCGGGTGGTATCGCGGTGCGCGACTGTATCGCCACCGCCAGCACTTCAAGGGGCGTAACCCTTCCGCCCAGCATTACAAGGATAAGATCAGGTCGTTCAGGGCTAGGACACTCGCCGAAAATGCATTCGTGCTGCCCCCGGAGGATAGGCACCGTGGCAAAGGGTGGAGTGGCCAGGCAAGCTGGTGGTATGCGAACGATACGACAGATCGATCCGCCAGAGCATTCGTCAAGAGAGTAAAGGCATTTATCGAAGGCGAGCCAGTCGCTCCCGTCGGGGCATCGCCCGATCATGATGGAGGTCGTGGCCGACCGGCTGGAGCGGCAGCGTCCGACGTCTACAAACGGTATGTGCGGAAGTACGAGATCAATGTCCATCCTCAGCATGACAGTCTGCAAAAACAGTTCGTAGCGTTTCTCAGCGAGCGATATCCGCGGATTGATTTTCCCGCTTGTTTTCGCGACGACCTTCGGTTGCGGTTGACGCAATGCCGGAAGTGATGGTCGAGATCAAGCCTGCTGATGCGGCTACGATGCGCTTCGCGATTCGCGCCGCGACCGGCCAGTTGCTCGACTACCGCCAGCATCAGCGGTGGACTGGCCGACAGGTAATTCTCGTCGGTGCGAAGGTGACGAGCAAGAACGATCTAAGTCTGGCGTTTGACAACGGCTTTGGCCTGGCCTGGCCCATTGGAACCGGCGGATTCGAGATCCGCTGGCCCGACGGCGCTGGTTGATTGGCAAGCAAGCGCCGAACGTCCGGAGGCTAAAGCTCAGGGTCGCGATGGATCGGCATTGCTGCTTTCGGTGCCGAACCCAATCTCTCATGTGGGGATATCGCAGTCCTCCAAACGATGCTCAAGTCGGTAGTAATGGTCCCTTATGCTTCGCAATCGTGCAATCAGTCCTTACTCGCCGGCGCGCAGAGCTGTGACGAACTCGTTTTCCTCCGCGAACCTGCTTAGGAGAGATCGTATCGCGTACGTACGACATCGATGTTTTGCGCCAGCTCAGTGCGGCCAATTTTGTACGATTGCTTGAATTCAGCGTATATCACGCCGTAGATTCAATCAGTCTGCGGCGCAGTTCGATGAACACTGCATCGTCCGTCGATTCGGATAGTCTGGCATCCGACAGTATGTTTCTGACGTGGAGCTCAGTGACGCAGACCGCTGATATAGCACTTGTGTCAACGATCAACGCCAAACCGAGAGGCTTTCTTATCGTCTTGCATTTTGAGAAATTTCTACCCCTTGAGTGTCTCAGATGCGTATGCGCGAGCCTCTAAGGTCGCTGTACGTTGGCTTTAACGGTGCGGCAGATGCCGCGCACCGAGGTGCTTTGTCGACAACCGGTGTCGGTCGCCATGGCCCGGAGGTGAAGCCGGCGAGGCGCTTGCGCTGGTCCATGAGTAATCGTGCGGAGGACCGCGCCGCGCCGTGCCTCGCATCTCTCGTGCCGCTTGCGCTGCTGAGGCCTCTTCTGTCAGGCGGTCTAGGTTTCGCGCTTCGGGCCGAGCAGGAACACTGTCAGGGCGGCGGCGAACGTGGCAACAGCACTGTAGGCAATGGCACTGGTAATCCCGGCATTGTCCACCAATACTCCGCCGAAAATCGCGCCGGCTGCGATTGCCACTTGGAATGCTACGACCATCAGCACACCGGCGCTTTCGGCCTGCTCGGGAACGGCCCGCCGCACCATCCACGTCTGTAATCCCACCGGCACGGCGCCGAAGGCAAAGCCCCACCCGGCAACCGCAATCGCCGAGGCGAAGGCCGATGCTCCCGCCATCAGCAGCGAAACAGCGGCTATCGCTATGAGCAGCGGTGCAAGGGCCGCGACTGCCTTGAGACTGTACTCGGCCAGAAGCCCGCCGGCCAAATTGCCGAAGAATCCCCCGATGCCAAAAGCAAGCAACACAAGCGAAATCGTTTCGACGTCCAGAGCGGGAACCTTCTCGAGGAAGGCGCGGATATAAGTGATTCCGGCGAAGTGGCCGGAACCGACAAGCAGGATGACCACAAGCGCGACCTTGACCATCGGAATCTTAGCCACATTCAGCAGGCTGCGGAAGCTAGCCACTCCAATCGGAGGCAGTCTCGGAATGGTTATGAGTTGCACCAGCAGTGTAGCCGCGCCGCCGACTGCGGCGAGCATGAAGGCACTTCGCCATCCCCAGATATCGCCGACATAAGCGCCGATTGGAGCTGCGCAAACGGTAGCCACGGAAACGCCGGTGAGGATGATCGCCATAGCGCGCGGCAGGAGGTGGCTTGGAACGAGCCGCATCGCCAGTGCTGCCGACATCGACCAGAAGCCTCCGAGCGCTATGCCGAGCACGACGCGTGCAGTCAGGAGAACCGCCAGCGACCACGCGCCGGCCGCCAGAACGTCCGACAGGATCAGCAGCAGCGTCATCGCCCACATGACGAGCCTGCGGTCCAGGCGCTTTGTGATGATAGCCAACGTCGGCGCCGAGATCGCCCCGACGATAGCGGTCGCCGTCATCGCCTGTCCAGCCGCTCCCTCGGTGATGCCGAGATCATGTGCGAGCGGCGTGAGCAGGCTGACAGGCAGAAACTCTGCGGTCACCAGCCCGAAGGTGCCCAAGGAAAGCGAAATGACCGCACCCCATGCGGGACCAGACGGTGGGACGGGCTTTTCTGGGTCGTGCAGAACAGCGTCCACAACGCCTGCCGCGGATTGGGTCATGAACGAAGTCTCCACTTTGATGCAATGCAACCTGATTTTGGCTGCCTTGACCCAAATTTAAAAACACAAGCGCATTTCCCGGCGGCGTTGCACGGAGGAGGGGATGTTCATTGCTTCGCGATATTTTGTGACGGTGCGGCGCGCAACATCGATGCCGGTTTCCTTCAGCCGGGCAGCGATGTCCTCGTCGGAAAGCACGTCACCGTGAGATTCTGCGGCAATCATCGCTTTGATCCGATGGCGGACAGCTTCGGCTGAGTGCGCATCGCCGCCTTGGCAGGACGCGATTGCGACGGTGAAAAAATACTTCAGTTCAAAGACGCCGCGCGGGGTAAGCATGTACTTGTTCGAGGTCACCCGGCTTACCGTCGACTCGTGCACGCCGATCGCGTCAGCGACGGTTCTGAGATTGAGAGGGCGCAGGTGGGCGACGCCATGTTCCAAAAAGGCATCCTGCTGACGCACGATTTCAGCCGCAACCTTAACGATGGTCTTGGCGCGCTGATCGAGGCTGCGGATTAGCCAGTTCGCGTTTTGCAAGCATTCGTCGAGAAATGCTTTATCCTTCGCACTTTGGGCAGTTTGACGCGAGACTTCGGCATAGTAGCTTTGGTTGATCAGCAGCTTTGGCAGTGTGGCGGGATCGAGTTCGATCTGCCATCCCCCTTGCGGTGAGGGCGTGACCCAGATGTCGGGTATGATTGATTCAGACGCACCGGATTGGAATCGGTTCCCAGGCTTGGGATCGAGCGCCCGAATCTCATGCATCATGTCGAGAAGGTCTTCTTCATCGACTCCGCAATGCTGCTTCAGTGCCTCAAAATCGCGCCGCGCAAGCATTTCAAGATGGGCAACCAAAGCTGCCATTGCCGGGTCGAGCCGGTTACGCTGGCGCAACTGGATCTCGAGGCATTCTCTGAGACTTCGCGCAAAAACTCCCGGTGGATCAAATTGCTGCAAGGTTCCGAGAACCCGTTCCACAACAGCCTCATGGACATTCAGGCTCTCGGCCAGCTCCAAAAGGTTTGCCCGAAGATAGCCAGTATCTTCCAGATCGGCGGCAAGCTGGCCAGCGATCAGCCGCTCCTGGGGTGTGAACGCAGTGAGGGCGATCTGACGAGCGACATGGTCGTGCAATGTTTCGGCGAGGGTGGCAAACTCGTCGAGGGAAGGGCCATTGCCCGGCGGGTTGTTGGTCGTGTTGCCGAGTGATTTCCATTGCCCGAGCCGTTCAGGCGACCCTGCCCCGGTCGGTCCTTCAACGGCGTTTGCGCCAGGGCCGACAGGCTGATCCGCTCCCGAAATCGAGACGTCGTCAAAAGGCCCGCCATCGCTTGATGCAGATTCCAAAAGCGGGTTCTTCTCGATTTCCCGCTCCACGAACTGATGCAGTTCAGTATGCGCCAGTTGCAGCAGGCGAATCGACTCAATGAGTTGAGGCGATGCGACCATGGATTGCTTCTGGCGCTGAAGCAGGCTTGCTGAGGATTGCATGGTGAGCGCGAAAATCCTGTCGAGGAGCCTCTTGGAGCCGGCAATGGCACCACTGAGACGTATTCTAGGTCATGCGGCGGCTTTCAGCGTTTCGAGAACGTTTTGCGGGGACGAGACGCCATAGGGGTCGGCCTCGCAGTTGTCGGAGAAACCTTCCTCCTCGAACCAGTGCTCCACCACGCCATTGTTGATCAGGGCGGCGTAGCGCCAGGAGCGCATCCCGAAGCCGAGATTGTCCTTGGCGACCAGCATGCCCATTTTGCGTGTGAACTCGCCTGAGCCATCGGGGATGAGCTCGACCTGCTTCAGGCCCAAGGACTTCCCCCACGCATTCATGACGAAGGCGTCGTTGACTGAGAGGCAGTAAATCGCGTCAATTCCCTCCTTCTCAAACTCATCATAGAGCTCTTCGAACTGGGGCAATTGGTAGGTCGAGCAGGTCGGCGTGAAGGCGCCAGGCAGCGAGAACAGGATGACCCGCTTGCCGGCAAAGTAGTCGTCCGATGTCTTTTCTTCCCAGCGATATGGATTTGGGCCCTGGACTGACTCATCGCGAACACGCGTGAGAAAGGTGACGAAGGGAACCTTCTTTTGAACGGTCATCAACTTGCTCCTCAGGAAAAAACTGGCGCGCCGGATTCTGGCAGAGGCTGGCGCAATACCGAGCAAAGGCTCGTATGCCGGGGATGAAATGAGGCCCTCGCGGCTCGCACCCTCCTTTTTCCATCGCGATGTAGGGGAACGTCTTGGCTGCTGGTCTTCGTCACCCGAACGCCATCGATCTGAGCAAGTGGAGGCTGTCGAGCCGCTGGAGCAATCTTTCCAAGGCTATGGCGCCGGAAGCGGCATCCATCGCTCGCGCTCGTGCCCGGGACAAAGTGATAGCGGGCCCGAAGTAGCCAATATCGGACGCGTGTGGAGGCCTCAAATGTGACTTCACGCAAGAGACCCGCGTTACTGAGCTGGTTCGGCGTATTGTCGATATTTGCCAGTGACCCGCCGACCTTGGCTTCGGTGGCTCTTTGACGGGGCTCTTGGGCACTCACATGCTGATCAGAACCGGTAAACGGCAATTGCGCGAGCGCCATGTGTTGGCGTGCCGGCATCGGACCAGTCGTGCGCAAAGCGGCCGCCGAGGAGGGACCTCCGGAGGAGATGATGTACCGATGTTCAACGGGAACGGGCACCGTCTCCTCAGGCCACGGTCTAGAGCTTCGCGTGTCGGGCATGGCGCAAGTCGCTTTCATCGTGTTTTGATGGGCTCTGACCAGGAGCAGCAAGCGGCGTGCCATTTCAAATAGAGATGCTTTTGGACCGCCCCCTTTTTCTCGGAGGCCGTGTCTTAGAAGATCGGGCGCGCGCTATAACCGCCTCGTCACCACACGCAACAACGGTGCTGTATGGTGCGGGTATTCGGCGCTTCAGCCCCGGCTGGGCAAAGAAGAACCGGAAGCCGAGCCGATGCATGGCGGGCACTCCAGTCGTAGCGTGTGCCGCTAGCGTTCATGGGTGCGCAGGCACGGCTATCGCGAACACGCGCCTGTCGCAGCAACATGAGCGCGCGCTCTTGGGCAAGCGCCCCGGCGCCGTGAGGATCGAATTCCCCAATCGTGTCTGTTTGCCGCCCTCTTATGTTCGAAACTGGACCAGAATGTCGCAAGCCCGACCTAAAGGTCGCCCGAGGCGTTCTGTCCGACACTGTTCCGTCGCCTTTGTTGGCCCGCGACACCGGCTTATTTCGCCTAGCTCTTCTCTGGCCTCAGGCTAAGCCGCTGAGAAGCTGCCACAATCTTTTTCTGCTGCGGCCAAATTGGCACGAGATTTGAAGCACCTTCGTTGCGGGCCGGGAGCCGCCGACCGACTTTCATTTCGTGGATGGCACGAATGGAACGAAGAAAGAAAAGCAAAATGTCAAATCCGCGTCGGATAGCGTCTATGGGCAGGGGGTCCTCGGCGAAACCGCCCTTACCCAACAGCTCGCCGCCCTTGTCGACCCTTGCTCAGGAAATCTTGGCCGGCGGCGGCTCAAAGGCCCACCACACCGACCTTATCCTGAAATCGATGGTGCAGGATAAAGTTCTGCATCTCGCCGCGCGGTGTGCCTAGACAGTTACACGTTGGCCGATCTTGATAATCAGGCCGGCCGTCGGAGGACGTCATCTGTATGCCGTCTTAGGTCATTCGCTGCCGCAGCGCCCGCCGGTCACCTTCCGCCCTTCCATCGCTATAGAGTGAAGTGCCACCATGCCCGAACAACCTTTGCCGACGCTGCCGATGTGGCGCGTCGATCACATTGAGCCCTCGCCCGAGATGTTGGCACTACGCGCCAACGGTCCGATCCACCGCGTGCGCTTCCCGTCCGGGCACGAAGGCTGGTGGGTCACAGGCTACGACGAGGCCAAGGCGGTGTTGTCCGACGCGGCGTTCCGGCCCTCCGGAATGCCGCCGGCGGCATTCACCCCGGATTCGGTGATTCTCGGTTCGCCGGGGTGGCTGGTCTCGCACGAGGGGGGCGAGCATGCGCGGTTACGTGCGATCGTGGCGCCGGCCTTCAGCAACGGCAGGGTGAAGCTGCTCGCGCAACAGGTCAAGGCGATCGCCGCGCAGTTGTTCGAGACGCTGGCGGCCCAGCCCCAGCCCGCCGACCTGCGGCGCCACCTCTCCTTTCCGCTTCCGGGCATGGTCATCAGCGCGCTGATGGGCGTGCTCTACGAGGATCACGCCTTTTTCGCCGGGCTGTCGGACGAGGTGATGACGCACCAGCATGAAAGCGGCCCGCGCAGCGCGTCGCGCTTGGCCTGGGAAGAACTGCGTGCCTACATTCGCGGCAAGATGCGGGACAAGCGCCAGGATCCGGGCGACAACCTGCTGACGGATCTGCTCGCGGCGGTCGACCAGGGCAAGGCGACCGAGGAAGAGGCGATCGGCCTGGCGGCGGGCATGCTGGTGGCGGGGCACGAGAGCACCGTCACGCAGATCGAATTCGGCCTGCTGGCCATGTTCCGCCATCCGCAACAGCGCGAACGCCTGGTCGGCGATCTATCCCTGGTGGACAAGGCGGTGGAGGAAATCCTGCGCATGTACCCGCCGGGCGCGGGCTGGGACGGCATCATGCGCTATCCGAGGACCGACGTGACTATCGCGTGCGTGCATGTTCCCGCGGAGAGCAAGGTGCTGGTCGGCCTGCCGGCGACGTCGTTCGATCCGCGCCATTTCAAGGACCCGGAAATCTTCGACATTGGACGTGACGAAAACCCGCACCTGGCGTTCTCCCATGGGCCGCACTACTGCATCGGCGCGGCGCTGGCCAGGCTGGAACTCAAGGTGGTGTTCGGTTCGATCTTCCAGCGCTTTCCCGCGCTGCGCCTGGCCGTGGCGCCCGAAGAACTGAAGTTGCGCAAGGAGATCATCACTGGCGGGTTCGAGGAGTTCCCGGTGCTCTGGTGATGCGCGGACGCCACCGGGAACCGCGATGTTCTCCGAATTCGCCGGCGCGCCTGCCGCGCGCCGGTCAGATCAGCCAGCAACAGGTGACCAATGGATGTACAAGAAACCACGGCAGCATGCCGGGACGCCTTCGCCGAACTGGCGTCGCCAGCGTGCATTCAGGACCCGTATCCATTCATGCGGTGGTTGCGCGAGCACGATCCGGTGCATCGCGCGGCGTCGGGCCTCTTTCTGTTGAGCCGCCACGCCGACATCTACTGGGCGCTCAAGGCCACGGGCGATGCTTTTCGGGGACCGGCGCCGGGCGAACTGGCGCGCTATTTCCCGCGGGCGGCGACCAGCCTGTCACTCAATCTGCTGGCGTCCACGCTAGCCATGAAGGAACCACCGACTCATACGCGTCTGCGCCGGCTGATCTCGCGCGATTTCACCATCGGCCGGATCGACAACCTGAGGCCGACCATCGCTCGCATTGTCACAGCGCGCCTGGACGGCATGGCGCCCGCACTGGAGCGCGGGGAGGCAGTGGACCTGCATCAGGAATTCGCGCTGGCCTTGCCCATGCTGGTTTTCGGCGAACTGTTCGGCATGCCCCCGGACGACATTCTCGGGCTCGTCACCGGCATCAGCGCCATTCTGGAAGGCCTGAGCCCGCACGCCAGCGATCCCCAACTCGCTGCGGGGGACGCGGCCAGCGCCAGGGTGCAGGCCTACTTCGGCGACCTCATACAGCGCAAGCGCACCGATGCCCGCCACGACATCGTGTCAATGCTGGTTGGCGCACACGACGACGATGCCGAGATGCTGTCGGATGCGGAATTGATCAGCATGCTATGGGGCATGCTGCTGGGCGGCTTCGCCACCACTGCCGCGGCCATCGGCCATGCGGTCCTGGCGATGCTGGCGTATCCCGAACAGCGGCACTGGCTGAAGGGAGATGCCGTGGGGGTGAAGGCATTCGTCGAAGAAGCCTTGCGCTACGACGCGCCCGCCATGTTCAGCTCCATTCCGCGTATCGCCCAGCGCGACATCGAACTGGGCGGCGTGGTGATCCCGAAGAACGCGGACGTGCGCGTGCTGATCGCGGCCGGCAATCGCGACCCGGACGCCTTCGCCGATCCCGACCGCTTCGATCCCGTGCGGTTCTACGGCACCAGTCCTGGCATGTCGATCGACGGGAAGATCATGCTGACCTTCGGCCACGGCATCCACTTCTGCCTGGGTGCGCAACTGGCCCGAGTGCAGTTGGCCGAGAGCCTGCCGCGGATCCAGGCGCGCTTCCCCACGCTGGCATTGGCCGAGCAGCCGACCCGGGAGCCCTCCGCGTTCCTTAGGACGTTCCGCGCGCTGCCGGTGCGGCTGCATGGGCAGGAGGGCTGAGATGCGCGTCCTGGTCGATCAGGATCTGTGCGGAACTACCGGGCAGTGCGTGCTGACGCTGCCGGGCACCTTTCGCCAGCGCGAACCGGACGGCGTGGCCGAAGTGTGCGTGGCGACGGTCCCGCAGGCGCTGCACGCCGCCGTGCGGCTTGCGGCCAACCAGTGCCCGGTCGCCGCCATTCGGGTCATCGAAAGCGACGCTGGCGATGACGAGCGCGCCAGCGCCGACCCTGCGCCTTCTCCGGCGCAGGCCCAGCGGCATGCCGCGAAGGACCAATGCAATTCAGGAGACACGATGGGACGGTTTGAAGGCAAGGTGGCCGTGGTGACCGGCGCCGGCGCCGGCATCGGCAAGGCATGCGCTCTCGCCATCGCGCGCGGAGGCGGCAGAGTGGTGGTGGCCGACATTGATGGCTCGGCGGCCATCGCCTGCACCGCGCAGATCGCGGCCGAAGCAGGCCACGCGCTGCCCATAGCCATGGATATCGCCGATGAGCAGGCGGTGGCAGCGCTGTTCGAGACGGCGGAGCGTCACTTCGGGGGGGTCGACCTGCTGGTGAACAATGCGAGCGCCATGCATCTGACCCCGCGCGACCGCGCGATCCTTGACCTAGACCTGGCAGTCTGGGACCAGACCATCGCGACCAATCTGCGCGGCACGCTGCTCTGCTGCCGGCAGGCCATGCCACGTATGATCGCCCGCGGCGGTGGCGCGATCGTCAACATGTCGTCGTGCCAGGGGCTCAGCGGTGACACGGCGCAGACGTCCTACGCCGCGTCGAAGGCGGCGATGAACATGCTCTCGGCTTCGCTCGCCACCCAATACGGTCATGCGCAGATCCGCTGCAACGCGGTTGCGCCGGGTCTCGTCATGACAGAGCGTCTCCTCGCCAAGCTGGACGAGTGCATGCAACGGCACTTGCGCCGGCACCAGCTCCTGCCGCGCGTCGGCCGCCCCGAGGACGTGGCCGCCCTCGTGGCGTTCCTGCTCTCCGACGATGCTGCGTTCATCACCGGCCAAGTCGTGTGCATCGATGGCGGCATGCTGGCGCATGTGCCGACATACGCCGACGGCGGCAACAGCTGCGCCGCGCGCCCTGCCGGCGACACCGAATCGGCGGCGGCGGCGCGCTGCTGATGGACATGCTGCTCAACCCACTCAACCGTCGGCACCGGCTGCGATGCGACATCCCGGTCATGCCTGGCGCTTTCCCCCTGGTCGGGCATCTTCCCGCCATCGTCTGCGACCTGCCGCGCCTGCTGCAGCGCGCAGAACGGACGCTGGGCAGCCACTTCTGGCTGGATTTCGGCCCTGCCGGACACCTGATGACCTGCGTGCATCCGGATGCGTTCGCACTGCTCCGGCACAAGGACGTGTCCTCGGCGCTGATCGAAGAGATCGCGCCCGAATTGCTTGGCGGAACGTTGGTTGCCCAGGACGGCGGCGCGCACCGGCAAGCGCGCGATGCGATCAAGGCGGCGTTCCTGCCCAAGGGGCTAACCCAGGCCGGCATCGGCGACCTGTTCGCGCCCGTCATCCGGGCGCGGGTGCAGGCATGGCGCGAGCGCGGCGACGTAACCATCCTGCGCGAAACCGGCGACCTGATGCTCAAGCTCATCTTCAGCCTCATGGGAATCCCCGCGCAGGACCTGCCGGGATGGCATCGCAAATACCGGCAACTGCTGCAGTTGATCGTCGCGCCACCGGTCGACCTGCCCGGACTGCCCTTGCGGCGAGGCCGCGCCGCCCGCGACTGGATCGACGCGCAGTTGCGCCAGTTCGTCCGCGACGCGCGCGCGCATGCCGCGCGCACCGGGTTGATCAACGACATGGTGAGCGCCTTCGACCGCAGCGACGATGCGCTTTCCGATGACGTCCTGGTCGCCAATATCCGCTTGCTGCTGCTTGCCGGTCACGACACCACTGCCTCGACGATGGCCTGGATGGTGATCGAGCTGGCGCGGCAGCCTGTGCTGTGGGACGCCCTCGTCGAGGAGGCTCAACGCGTGGGCGCGGTGCCGACCCGGCACGCGGATCTGGCGCAGTGTCCGGTCGCCGAGGCGCTGTTCCGCGAGACGCTGCGCCTGCATCCGGCGACCACGCTCCTGCCGCGTCGCGCCCTGCAGGAATTGCAACTCGGCCAACGGCGCATTCCCGCGGGCACCCATCTGTGCATCCCGCTGCTGCATTTCTCGACCTCGGCGCTGCTGCACGAGGCGCCTGATCAGTTCCGCCTGGCGCGGTGGCTGCAACGCACGGAGCCGATCCGGCCCGTGGACATGCTGCAGTTCGGTACCGGCCCACACGTCTGCATCGGCTACCACCTGGTATGGCTGGAAATGGTGCAGTTCTGCATCGCCTTGGCGCTGACCATGCACAAGGCCGGGGTGCGGCCGCGGTTACTGAGCGGCGTCGAAAAAGGCCGGCGCTATTACCCGACCGCACATCCGTCCATGGCAATCCGCATAGGCTTCTCATGAGCTGGCATCGCATGCCCCGTGTGGCGAGGCAGCGGCGCCGGCGACGCGCGGCATTGCTGCACTCGGCGCGCGCGCTCGGTGCGACGCCGGCAACACCGCGGCGGCTTGGCGCTCGCCGTGGCCATCTCGTGTCAGGTACAAGGACATGAACAACACGCAGACCGGTTCCACGCTACACGACGACCGAACTGGCGTTTCCGCGCTCGGCGGATTGGGTGCGCAGGCGCGCGGCGCATCCGGCAGGCTGGTGCCGGAGATCTGGATGCAGGACGGCGCAAAGCGGGTCGAACAGGCGCTGGCGCGTCTTCTCTGCGCCGAAGACGACGGTGAGACCGAGCTGATGGCGGCGATGCGCTACGCCACCTTGCATGGCGGGAAGCGCACCCGCGCCTTGCTCTGTCTGGCGGCCGGCGCACTGGCCGACACGCCAGCGCACATGCTCGACGACGTCGGCGCCGCCATCGAGATGATGCACGCCTGTACCCTGGTCCACGACGACCTGCCCGCGATGGACGACGACGTGCTTCGCCGCGGCCTTCCGACCGTGCACGTCAAGTTTGGCGAAGCCACTGCGATCCTGGTCGGCGATGCGCTGCAGGCGCACGCCTTCCTGACCCTGGCGAGCCTGGATGCGCCGGGCGACAACCGAATCGCGCTCGTGCGCGAACTGGCGCAGGCGGTGTCCGCCGAGGGTGCCGCAGGCGGGCAGGCCATGGATCTGTCGCTGGTCGGAAAGCACGCCGAGCTGGACAGGATCGTGGCGATGCACCGGAAGAAGAGCGGAGCGCTAGTGCGCGCGTCCGTTCGCATGGGCGCGCTATACTCCATCGCGGACGATGCCGCGCACGCTGCGCTGTACTGTGCGCTCGATCGCTACACCGCCTGTTTCGGCCTGGCGTTGCAGGTGGTCGACGACATTCTCGACGCGACAGCGGATACCGCGACGCTGGGCAAGACCCCCGGTAAGGACGCGGCGGCGCAGAAGCCGACCTGCGCGTCGATCATGGGGCTGCAGGCAGCGCGCCAGTTCGCGCTGGATTTGTTGCGCGACGCCGGGGAAGCCATCGCCCCGCTGGGGCCGCGTGCGGAACGGTTGGCACAGATGCTGCAGCGGACCAACGTGTATTTGTCCGCGCCATACGCATGAGCGCGTCCGTCCGCATGGACTCGCCCCTGTGCTGCTGCGATCGGCCGGCGGGCGGTGCATGCTGCACTGTGTCCGAGTCCGCGGCGTCTGCCGACCCTGGTTCTCGTCAACCGTCTGCAGAAGGAACATCCCGCGTGAACGCGCTGTCCGAACGGATCCTTTCCGAATTGCGCCACCTGCTGAGCGAGATGAGCGACGGCGGGAGCGTCGGTCCGTCCGTATACGACACGGCGCGAGCTCTGCAGTTCCACGGCAACGTCACTGGTCGGCAGGACGCATACGCGTGGCTCATCGCGCAGCAACAGGCCGATGGCGGATGGGGAAGTGCGGACTTCCCGCTGTTCCGCCATGCGCCCACGTGGGCGGCGTTGCTGGCATTGCAGCGTGCCGATCCTCTCCCCGGCGCTGCCGACGCAGTCCAGGCTGCAACCCGGTTCCTCGAGCGCCAGCCCGATCCCTACGCGCATGCGGTGCCGGAAGACGCGCCGATCGGCGCGGAGCTGATCCTGCCGCAGTTGTGCGGCGAGGCCGCATCCTTGCTGGGCGGCGTGGCGTTTCCGGGCCACCCGGCGCTGTTGCCGTTGCGGCAAGCGTGCCTGGTCAAGCTGGGGGCGGTGGGGACGTTGCCGAGCGGCCATCCGTTGCTGCACTCCTGGGAAGCCTGGGGGACGTCGCCGACCACCGCATGCCCGGATGACGACGGCAGCATCGGCATCAGTCCGGCGGCCACCGCCGCGTGGCGTGCGCACGCCGTGGCACAGGGAAGCACGCCGCAGGTCGGGCGCGCCGACGCGTATCTCCAGGCGGCATCGCGGGCGACGCGCAGCGGCATCGAAGGTGTCTTTCCCAACGTCTGGCCGATCAATGTATTCGAGCCATGCTGGTCGCTGTACACCCTGCATCTGGCCGGTCTGTTCGCACATCCCGCGCTCGCCGAGGCGGTGCAAGTGATCGTCGCGCAGCTCGACGCCCGCCTGGGCGTGCGCGGTCTGGGCCCGGCCTTGCACTTCGCGGCCGATGCGGACGATACCGCCGTTGCGATGTGCGTCCTGCGCCTTGCAGGCCGCGACCCGGCGGTCGATGCGTTGCGCCATTTCGAAATCGGCGAGCTGTTCGTCACCTTCCCCGGCGAGCGCAATGCCTCGGTGTCGACCAACATCCACGCCCTGCATGCGTTGCGGATGTTGGGAAAGCCCGCCGCCGGCACCAGCGCCTACGTCGAGGCCAATCGCAACCCGCACGGTCTATGGGACAACGAAAAATGGCACGTTTCGTGGCTGTATCCCACCGCGCATGCGGTCGCTGCGCTGGCGCAAGGCAAGCCCCAGTGGCGCGACGAGCGCGCGCTGGCGGCGCTCATGCAGGCGCAGCGCGACGACGGCGGCTGGGGCGCCGGTCGCGCGTCCACATTCGAGGAAACCGCCTATGCGCTGTTCGCGTTGCACGTAATGGACGGGAGCGAAGAGCCGACAGGGCGCCAACGCATCGCGCAGGCGGTGGCGCTTGCCCTGGAGTGGATGCTCGCCCGCCACGCGGCGCATGCATTGCCGCAGACGCCGCTGTGGATCGGCAAGGAACTGTATTGCCCCACCCGGGTGGTGCGCGTGGCCGAACTCGCCGGGTTGTGGCTGGCGCTTCGTTGGGGGCGGCGCGTTCTGGCCGAGGGAGCAGGAGCGGCGCCATGATCCAGACCGAACGCGCGCTGCAGCAGGTGCTGGAGTGGGGGCGTTCCCTAGCCGGGTTCGCCGACGAGCATGCCGTGGAAGCGGTCAGGGGCGGCCAGTACATCCTGCAGCGCATCCACCCGAGCCTGCGCGACACCAGCGCCCGCACCGGCCGCGATCCGCAGGACGAAACGCTGATCGTGGCGTTCTATCGCGAACTGGCGCTGCTGTTCTGGCTCGACGATTGCAACGACCTTGGCCTGATCGCGCCGGAGCAGCTCGCCGCGGTGGAGCAGGCGCTGGGGCAGGGCGTGCCGTGCGCGCTCCCCGGATTCGAGGGCTGCGCTGTGCTGCGCGCTTCGCTGGCCGCGCTCGCCTACGATCGTCGCGACTATGCTCAGCTACTCGACGATACCCGATGCTACTGCGCGGCGCTGCGCGCCGGACACGCGCAGGCGGCAGGGGCGGAACGCTGGTCCTACGCCGAGTACCTGCACAACGGCATCGATTCGATCGCCTACACGAACGTGTTCTGTTGCCTGTCGTTGCTGTGGGGGCTGGACATGGCGACCTTGCGCGCGCGTCCGGCGTTTCGCCAAGTCCTGCGGCTCATCTCCGCGATAGGGCGCTTGCAGAACGATCTCCATGGACGCGAAAAGGACAGGTCGGCCGGCGAGGCCGACAACGCGGCGATCCTGCTGCTGCAGCGCTATCCGGCTATGCCTGTGGTGGAGTTCCTCAACGACGAGCTGGCCGGCCATACGCGCATGCTGCACCGGGTGATGGCGGAAGAACGCTTTCCCGCGCCGTGGGGACCGTTGATCGAGGCCATGGCGGCCATCCGCGCGCAGTACTACCAGACCTCGACCAGCCGCTACCGCAGCGACGCTGCGGGGGGAGGCCAGCGTGCGCCGGCCTGAACGCACGGGAGGCGGCGGCGTGCGCGCGCTGCCGTCGGTCCGATCCGACGCAACGCCGTCGCCCGATGCAACGGATGGAGCGAGCATGAGCGACACCGCCCTGAGCCGGCGCAAGGACGACCATCTGGACATCGTGCTGGATCGCCGAACGGCGCCGGCCACGGTCGCCGCCGGCTGGGAGTACATCCGTTTCGAACACTGCGCATTGCCCGAGTTGGACCTGACGCAGATCGACCTGCGCGCCTCGCTGCTGGGCAAGACCATGCGCGCGCCGCTGCTGATCAGCTCCATGACCGGCGGCATGCCACGCGCAGAGGCCATCAACCGGCATCTGAGCGAGGCAGCGCAAGCGTTGGGCATCGCCATGTGCGTCGGTTCGCAGCGCGTGAGCCTGCAATCCCGCAACTCCCAGGGGCTGACGCGCGCGCTGCGCCGCTTGGTCCCAGACATTCCCTTGCTGGCCAATATCGGCGCCGCGCAACTGCGCGAGGCCGACGGCCTGGACCTGGCGCGCCGGGCGGTGGATGCGCTGGAGGCCGATGGACTCATCGTCCATCTCAATCCGCTGCAGGAAGCGGTACAGCCGGAGGGCGACCGCGACTGGCGCGGCGTCCTGGCACAGATCGCTCGCGCCGCGCGCAGCGTGGGTGTGCCGATCGTGGCCAAGGAAGTGGGGTCGGGCCTGTCCGCCTCGGTGGCCTGTGCGCTCGTCGAAGCGGGCGTGGCGGTGATCGATGTCGCCGGCGCCGGCGGCACCAGTTGGGCCGCGGTGGAGGGCGAGCGCGCCCGCGATGCCGCCGACCGTGCAGTGGCGATGGCGTTCGGCGATTGGGGGATTCCGACCCCGGCCAGCGTGCAGGCGGTACGTCGGGCGCTGCCAAGAGTGAAGCTGATCGCGTCGGGCGGGATCCGCGACGGCGTCGACGTGGCCAAGGCCATCCGCCTGGGCGCGGACATCGCCGGGCAGGCGGCCGGCGTGCTGTGCGCGGCTACGGTATCCACCGAGGCGGTTGTCGCGCATTTCGAGATCGTCATCCGCCAGTTGGCCGTCGCCTGCTTCTGCACCGGCTCGGCTGATCTGGCGGCGTTGCGTCAGGCGCGCTTGTTGTCCTCGGCACATCTGCCCGCCGGTTGATGCCGGCATCGCCCGCACGTGGCGGCGGGCGCCTGAACTGGAGAACCGAAAAAGTGCATTACGACATCATCATCATCGGCGGAGCCATCGTCGGCTCCTCGGTCGCCTATTATCTGCGCGAGGAAGGGTTTTCGGGCGCGATCGCGCTTGTCGAGCGCGACCCGCAATTTTCTCATGCCGCGACGACGCTGTCCTGCGCCTCCATCCGCCAGCAGTTTTCGAT
>NZ_JAMYPO010000039.1:0-63701 GCF_040320365.1 Mesorhizobium sp. M0701 | reverse complement strand
TCGGCGATTCCATGCTGCTCAATCGCCAACCGCTGCTTCTATCGCGCGAACGGAACCGTGCCGAGGTGCTCGAGACGAAGCCTCTGCTCGAGGCGTGGCTATGATGTCGGCAGGTTCGGTGGCATTCCGGCCGCACCGCGAACGTCAGCTTCGGAGAAGCGCCGGAAAGGTCGGCAACTGGCGCTCCTTGCTCATTCCACAGCCGGCAGAGTTGACTGCTATTGACCCAGCAGCGATCATAATGATCGCCACCAAATCAGCGTTTGTTCTCCGTTAGCGCTATTTCAACGCGAACCTCTCAACCATGGACGCGATCCGGTCTTTGGCGCATTAAGGAGGCGGACTCCTACACGACGGGGAAGCCGGTCCTATCCTTTCCACATCGTCGAGCGGAGAAGAGCCTGCATGTGCTCTGCCAGGTCGAGCTCACCGCGCGCCTCGATCTTCAAAAGATATCGTGCCTTGGCCCGGCGATCACCTTCCCTGACCGCAAGATAGGCGCATACAGCCAGCAGCGCCCTTTCCTCAGCCCGGCTGGCTCTGTCGTGGTCGTGATTACTGCGATCCATTTCGTGGATCGCCTTGCCGAACGCAGCGTACATTGCCTTGTGCGCCTTGATCAGCGCTCGCAGATCGCTGGACGGTTCCCGGTCCCGGCGTCGCGGCTCTGCGGCGAGAGCTGTTGCCGCAACCGTCGAGGCGATAACGGCGCTGCCGGCGTTGAGAAGCAAGGCGCGGCGATTGATCCTGGACATGGTGAACTCTCCTCTTCACTTCACGGCAGGCTGCCAGATCGGTGTCGTAACACCGGCCGGCCGCGCTCTCACGCTAGCATGACAGTCAGCGCATTCGTGTCAGGATGAACGGTACCGTTGGACGCGTTCCAGCTAGGGGCAGGGCTAGGGCGACGGCGGCGATCGCATCTCGCGAGGCATTTCGATCGATTATTTCCCCTCGGCATCGCCACCAACGAACGGATCGCCATTCTGGCCGTGGTCCGTGGTCATGGTGATTGCTCCGACTTCGCTTCGATCATGGGGCGCCGCTCACGCGGCGCCCTCGGCGGCAATGGCTTTCCTCACCCTTTCGGCCGCCCATCGTCCGGCCTCGTTAAGACGGCGCTGCCAAGCGCCTTGCGTGTGCGAAATCCTCGGATTCATGCCGATGGAAATGCTGTTCAGCGCTGCCCCGCATCTATGGGGCGGCACGCCGGAGGAAGCGCGCGACAGTATGGAACTCGCAGACAGGTCGTGTCTCTGCCGCACGGCACCAAGCGCGATCTGCTGGCCCTGGTCAAGAAAACGGTGGCGCTGGAGCGTGGTGCGGACGGAGCGGCGGCGGAACCGCAAAAGGGAGAAGAAGGACGTCTTTAGGCGCCTCGCGCTGCGATGAGTGGCGCCGGGCGGGAGCATCACCGCGAGGCATTCATAGGGGTACGCCTTAAGCATCGACCTTCTTAAGCTCCGAGAGCCGCACAAGGCCGTTCTGGCTGCGGAATGTCACTGTCGCATCCGTACTTTGCGCCTGGGCGATCCGGGTGAGGTGATCGATGATTCAAACATAAGCGCGTTTCCGCTGCATCGGCGGCGAAAATTGGTCGAAGGGTATCGCCCGGTCCTAGAATCCAAGAACGGGGAGGACGCGAATGCCTTCCGGCGCAGCACCGCCAGACAATTCTCGTTCAACTCCGGCAGGCACAAGCTGAGCGGCCGACATGCGGGCGCTTCTCTGACTTTCAGTCCTCCTCGCGGTCGCAGCTCAATAGCGGCCGTTCGGCAAAAGGAACAAAGTGCGGTGTCGCTGGTTGAGATTTGTTGAGACCAGAGCGGGAGGCTTTCCCCGCTGCTCTGTCTGACGTCTCGTCCAGCGCAAGGATTCGCCGTGGGCATTCTTGAGAGCCTGAAGAAAGCTACCGAGCAGGCGACGGGTATCGCGCGACCGAGAAAGCAAGAACTCGCCGAATTTGCGAAGGTGAAGAAGCCATTCGAATTTCGGTTCAAGGATGACGGCCTCGTGCCGAACCACCCCTTCTGGCCATTTGTCGTCTATCGTGGCGCCTCGATGGAACAATTTGACTCCGCAGCCGTGCTGGAAGCGCTTTTCGAGGCCAATGGCTGGAGTAGCGGCTGGCGGGACGGCATCTACCACTACGTTCATTACCATTCCCGCAAAAATGAAGTGCTTGGGGTTGCGCACGGAACCGGCAAGGTTCGGTTCGGGGGCAACAGGGGCCGTACATTGTCCTTGAAGGCCGGCGACATGGCAGTTCTTCCGGCCGGCACCGGTCACCAATGTCTCTCCGAGTCTGCTGGTTTCCTGGTGGTCGGCGCTTATCCCGCATCCGGCGCTTATGACGAATGCACGACAGCGCAGGAACATGAGCGGGCATTACGAACGATTCCCAAGTTGGCCGTTCACGGAAGGACCCGGTCTATGGGAGCAAAGCGCCGCTTGTGTCAGTGTGGAAAAAATGAAGCTTGAAGATGAAGTCCGCCACGTTTCCGAAGAGTTGGACGATGATGTACTGAATGACGCTGTGCGGGCGCTGCATCGTCGGGTGAAGATCGTTCATGATTTCGATATCCCCTACATTGCTGGCTACAGCAAAGATGGCAGGACGATTTATATCGATCGCCATATGCCTCGCACTATGGATTGGAAATCCGCCAAAGTCCGGCTTGCCCCATTCCTGCTAACGCACGAGATCGTTGAAAAGGCGCTCCTAGACGAACTCGGGCTTCATTATCTGCACGCGCATCAAATCGCCCTTCGAGCCGAACGCGAGGCCGTGAAGGCGGCGGGTGTTGGCTGGTCCGCTTACCGGGCCGTCAACAAAAAGAACGAAAAACCGATCTCCGAAGAGAAGCTCAAGAAGATCCCCAAGGATCTTGACCTGACGCCCTACCGCGACATGAGTGACTTTTCAACGCTCGAGCGTCTGCTGAAGGCACAACGATAGTCGGACAGGCCAATGGTCCTCGCTTGCCAGTTCTATGACCGCCGCCTCGCTGCAGAGCCGACGATGGTCTTTGTTAGTTTCGTGCCCGGCCGAAAGTAGGGCTTCAGTCGCAGATGCTAAGGAGGCAGTAGGTTTCCCTGTTCCTTGGCCGCTTCGAGAAACGCCCCGCGACTACTTCGCGTTTATCGATCAAGGCATGCATGGCAGAGCTGCACTGCGCTGAGCCATTTGGGGCCACACTGCTTGGTCCTGTGCAACAGCCGCTCGGCGGCCCGTTCGATGTTGTTGCACTGATAGGCAATGCCACGACGGGCGATCCTTACGGAAACTGGCTTCGGGATTGGCGCTTAATTTGAGAAGCTGGAAGGTCGGATGTGCGCACCCACTGGTCATCGCGGAGGATCAGACGATCCATAATTCCCATGGCTGCCTCCAAAAGACAGCCTTGAATCTGATTTGCTCAGCCCTGGGAATCCCAAGAGTCCACACGACCCAATGTGCGTAGGGTTTTGATCTTCTCGTCGAAACCCATGTTTCGATTACTCGACGTGCCCCATTGACGCCAAGTACCTCGCCCAGAGCAGCTCCGATGCAGCGCGGACTTGGTCAGCATTCAGACAGCCTAGCGGGTCCTTCCCAACATAGCCATGGGCGCCTGCTACTCACGGAGCACCCCCTCCTCCTTGGCAGCAGCCTCGAAAGCCTGACGGACCTCTTCCGGAGTCACGCGGTCCTGAAAGGCGTCGGCGCACAGTTGCACAGCCTTCCTCCACTTAGGTCCCATCTTGGTCCACTTCATGAGTTCCTCGGCGGCACCCTCGACGTTGTTGCACCCGTAGGTCACCCCAGGTCGGTCGGTCTTGACGTACACCGGAGGGGAGAACCAATGGGTTGCCACGACAACTCCTACTCAGGGGAGAGATACACGTTGGCCTCCTTAGCGGCAGCCTCAAAGGCCTTCGTATTATGTGGGGGTCAATCGGATCGCCCTCCAAGGCTGACAGGCACAGCGTCACCGCCTTATGCCAGCGAGGCCCTCGCCGGGTTCACATCTTGAGCTGCTCAAGGGCTTCCTTCGCATTGTTGCAGCCATGCCTGAGACCGCTTTCAGTCTTCACGAACACCGGCGGGACGAACCAGATGGGCGCCATGATACCTCCTACTCAGGGGAGAGATACACGTTGGCCTCCTTGGCAGCCGCCTCAAAGGCTTCACGGACCTCATGGGGGACATCCTGCCCTCGAGCGTCGACGCAGGATTGGACCGCCTTCGTCCACCTCGGGCCCTTTGTGTCCCATGCCAGGAGTTCCTCGGCGGCTCCCTCGACGTGGCTGACCCCATTGCGAATGCCCGGACGTTTCCTCTTCACGTAGACCGGGGGAGCGAACCAGAGGGGACCCATAAGGGGGAACTTAGAGCGCCAAGAGCCCGCCGACCAACCCCGCTTTAGCCGCAGCTAAGGGAACGATGTAGGCCATCGCGGGTTTAGAGGTGGCAGCGGGATTCTTCGTGGATGTGCAGCCGCTGTGGGGGGGGGTCCGTCGCCTCTCCCTCACCGGCGGCGGGCTCCTTTCGCGAAGGCGGTATTGGTAAGAGGCACCTAGAACCTTATACCGCATCCAATTTAGCTAGTTCTCATTGGGGGACTATTCTAATGTCCCCTCCTCTTTTGCAGCAGCCAGGAATGCCTTGCGGGCCTCCTCGGGTTCCATCTCGTCGAAAATCACGGCCATGCAAACGCGCACCGCGAGGTCCCAGCAAGGGCCACGCTTGGTCCACTTCATCAGCTCCTCGCCGGCAGTCTCGGCGTTGTTGACGTTGTGGATGATCCCGGGACGCTCGGTCTTGACCGGGACCGGAGGGTTGAACCAGAGGAGAGCCATGAAGCGACCTCACAGGGCGGCTTGCCTCTTCCGCGCCTCGCAGGGTCTTGGTGATGGTGATCGAGGTATGCACGAGCCTGGTCGCGGCCATCGGGCAAAACCCCCTGGCGGCAAAGCTTGCTCCATGAAATTGATGCCGCCGTCATCATCCAAGCGGCGATAGCGAAAGTGGCATGGTCAATGTTTGCAGGCGCTTGAACCCTTGAGAGCGTAGCTGTTGGAGGTCATCGATATTGTCTTTTGGTTTCAGGTGTAGGTTGGGCCGGCGTTGGTCTGTTTCAGGTTCGATATAATCAAGCCGGTCTTGCGACGGTCCGGACGAACGCAGCGTCAGCGCTGCTCCGCAGCAGCACGCTGCAGAAGGCGGTCGCCAGCTTGAGGCGCAGTTGCCGGAACCACTCGCCATCGTCTCCGAGCGGATCGCAGGACGGCTACGCGAATCTGAGCACTGCCAATCGGCCTAATTTTCCACTGCCGAATGGACGATGAAACGCGTAAGCGAGTTTCCGGACCGGAAGGTATGCGTTGGGTTGCCCAAACGATGCAGAGGCGCTGCTGTGTTGGCGCGACAGGCTCGACCGCCAGTGCGGACGGCATGAGAATTTTGGAGGCCCGTGGTGACTGAGGATTGCGCCGGTATTGGCGACGCGCGAAGCGGTCGATATCTGGGGCGACGGCAGCCCCTGCGACGCAACTTCATACCGGAGAATGGAGGCCGCGCTGGGAGGTTGTTGCTTCGGGCTACCAACTCAAAGTGATTGTCCGGGAGAGTTCGGCGATGTCGCCATAGATCATCGAACCTGTGACGAGAAAACATTTATCACCAAGGACTTCGAAGAGTGAGCTTGACGCGGTACAAGCCGGCAGGTTCTTCGAATTGGCGTACGTGCCGAGGGTCGCGGATTCGACCTTACGGGCTTCGGCACAGCCGACACTGATCGCGAGGATTGCGATAGCAATGAAAGTCGTCTTGCTCATATTTTGCCCCTGGAGCCAGCTCTTGCCGGGTAAGTCGCGTGATGCATCAAAGTAGCACCGGCCCACGATCGGCTTCATCCATCGATTGGAGGAAGCGGGCTCATCCATAATTAGCAATATCTTGAGTAAGCGCCGAGCGCACCAGACTCATGGAATGGCGCGGGGCATAGGTATTGGTGACGTGGTGGCGATCACAGCCACAGTCCGCAGACGGGTCAATGAGGACCACGTCAGCGTTCCATCCCGAGCTATAGCTTTCCGCATTCGATCATCGATCATACCAAGGTGAAGAAGGGGCAGCAGATCGAGCCTACCGGAGAGATCACGCGCATAGACGAGGAAGGCGGCAGGGTGACCGTCGATCTGGGACCGCTGGTGACGATCGACATCGACAAGGTCAGGCTGGTCGAGAAGTACAGGACGCCAAAGCGCAAGAAGCCGCTGCGCGACATGGTGGATTAGCTCGCGGACTGCCGCTTATCCACGCGACATCGGTACCACTCAAACGAATGGTAATTTTCTGTCTGAATGCGTTTAGGATCCATGCTCGGAGACCACGCATGGGTATCGCGCGGGAGACAGGTGACTCCCCGTTTCAAGGCGTCGAGATGCTACGAGCACTGAACAGTCAGTTCCTTAGACCTAAAGATCGGGCGATCTGCCAGCGGGTTGTCGACCAGGTAACCGCCGACGCCAAATGGTACAGCACCCCGATAGACGGTCAGATTCTGGCCTCGACCACGCTGAATCTCTTTCAATCAGGGGTCGTAAACGAAACGAATTTGCTGGCACATGTTCGCGCGCGGCGCCACGACTTCACTAAACTGACAGGCTAGTTCTTCACCCTCGCGACATGGGCGCGAAATGCGGCTCTTCGTAGTCCGCCGGCCTATTGTTCAGCAGATTGAGCGCCCGCTTTATATCCCGTACAGCCGGTCGATCACGTCCCAATGCTCATGAAATGGCTTGAGCGACAACTGCGCGTCGCGGAGTTCTACCGTCAGAAGCCACGCCTGTCGTTCAATTTTGGCGAGGTGATATTCGGAAACGGCTTCGTGTCGGCGAGGGTGCGGCATCCCGCAAAATAGGAATATATTCCGCTGCTGTCAAGGCACATAGACTTCGTCCTGCCCTCAGCGCCTGCTCACCGCGGGTATTTTGGGGGGAAGCATGAAAATCAAGTTATGTGCGTTTGTACCATCAGCGTTTTGTCGGGCTGCGCTACTCGCCCAGCCGACATCAAGCCCACGCTGGTTTCGTCCAGCGTATACGCGGGCAAGTCCTGCAGCCAGTTGGAAGCCGAACTTTACCGAACGAGTTCCGACCTGGCGCCGATAATGGCCGTACAAGACCGGCGCCCGCCGTGACGTGGACGGCGTGTTTTGGCTTGGGTTGCCGGTTGGCAGCATGATGGACAACACGACATCAAGGCACGTGAAGCCAAGACCGGCGAGCTGAAGAGCAACATGAACGCGATCAACGCAGCCCGACGAAAGGGCGGCTGTGTTGCAGTCTGTAAGCCGTTCCAACGTTAAAAATTGTCGGGTTGCTCCCCGCCCTCGCGACTGCGGAGGGGTCGTTTCATCGATTGACTCGCGTGATGGACCGGCAGTTAATCTCCCCGCCAGGGCAAAAGAGGGGCTATGAAACTGGGAGCAAACGATGACTGTCCAAAAAGAAGACTATCGAACCAACAGAGCCGACTACGCCATAGCTGCCATGCATAGCCGAGCGACCGCTGAGGGCGATCGTGACGATTTGTTGACGAGGAAAAAGTCCCTGTGGGTAACAGATTGGCGATCTGCAAAATTGGCTGCAAACCCGTCCGAAAGCTCGCCAGAACCCAAGGCAAAAGCGCGCGGTAAGTGAATCGGACGCCAGCCACTTTCTTACCGCCGCGTACTTCGTTCGCATGGTTCGATTTATATTAGATTTATCTAAAATACTAACCAGCCAGTCGAGCATTCCCGAACGCTCGCTGGTCAGGCCCAGCGGCCCCCCTAACCCAAGCTGCTGGGCCGCCCTCAGAGCAAAGCGCGATGTATGAGCATACTAGCATTACGGTGATCGTCTCCACCTTGCCGGCCTTGCTTAGCACCACCTGGAAATCAGTTTCGAATCCCCGAATGTGCGGGGTCCAGGGGCCATCACTAGACATTTCGAGATTTGCGGTTCGAGCGGGCTCCCTTCATCGGCATGAGGGGTGACGGAGTACATCATCTTGGCAAATCAACACAGCCGGCATACTCGCCCCCTCGTTCGGTCGAAAGCTGGGTGGAACAATCAGGTGCGCAACTTGTCATCACTGATATTGCCGCTTCACCCCAGCTTTGAGTGTGCGCCCTTCAGCCTATGCGTGGTTCACCGTTTTTTCACTTTATTAGCGCACGTTCATAAACGGACATGTTGGTGTAGCTTGTACGTGCCCAAAGCCCCGGCGCAACGACCCAGCGCCGGGGTTTTTTTGTCCGCCTGGTAATCCGCGAGTTCAATCCGAGGTCGCTCTCAATTCGAACGCGAGCGAATTACGCCGCAAAGTCCCTTAGGCAAGACGCTGTGGGTGGCACCGCGGTGCGAAGCGCGAGTGCGGAGGAACTTTCTGGCACTCCGCCAATTATTCTGCATGTCCCAAACAGCACACGTCGAACCGCCCCGGCAGGGACGTTTCGGCCTGGCTCCAAGCGGGGAAGGTCAAACATCGTGAGGACATTGTCGAGGGACTCGCGAACGCGCCGATGGCCTTCATGTCTTCTCAAGGGCCGCAATTTCGGCAAGCTGTTGGTCAGGGTTTCACAGTGAGTAGAAAAGCGTCTCCCAAACCTAGATTGCCGAAACCACATGGAATCGTTCGAGGGCGAATATGCGGGGCGCTTTGCTGTCATCGGTGAAGGGGCAAAGACTCATTCACGCCGTGCATCGGTTCGTATCTTGCAACGCCTGTAGTATCTGCCAAGGATACGCGATCCTGATCAGATGGAGCACGGGATGCCGAGCCAAATGAGAAAGCTGACCTTGACCGCGGACCACGTCGCGCGGGTCCACAAGGTCGTTCAGGACCAGGGTTTGACGCCAGGTGCCGAGCTACACACCGATGCCGACTACGACAGCTGGGTCGAGCAAATGATCCGAACTCATCCGGCCCCGAAAGCACCGACCCGCCTGTTCGCCTACGGCTCCTTGATCTGGAAGCCGGAGATCGAGCATATCGGTGAGCAGGTAGGCCTCGCTCGTGGGTGGCATCGCGCTTTCTGCTTTCGCATGACCCGTTTTCGGGGCACGCCGGAGCAGCCAGGCCTTATGATGGCCCTCGATCGTGGGGGGCAATGCAGCGGCGTCCTGTACGACCTGCCAAAGGACAACCTCGAACGCCAATTCGGCAAACTCTTTCGACGCGAATTCACCTACAAGCCGGCCAACAGCATGCCCCGGTGGATCACGGTGGCGACCGCTTCCGGGCCTATCTCGGCCTTGGCCTTTGTGATGAACCGCGCGTCACCTCTCTATGCCGGTGGTCAGTCGCTTGAAGCCGTTGCCGATGTCCTGGCCCTGGCCTGCGGTCATTGGGGAAGCGGGGCCGAATACCTGTTCAACACGGTTTCTCACCTCGAAGCCAAAGGCATACATGACAGCAGCCTCTGGCGGCTTCAACGCCTTGTGGCGGAGTTGATAGAGCGAAACCCGGCGGAGCGGAACGTTCTTTAAGCCGACGGAGCGGTCGCTTCAAGCATCCGCAGTTGGCGCGAACATGATCTCCAGCATTGTCATCCGCGATGTCCGCTTCCGGGCGGAGGCTGAAGAGAGTGCCACCGCACTTTTCAACCTCGCCAAGGAACACCTTGAACAGCTCAAGGCGAGACCATCGACTTAAGCCTAGCTGTGCGTGTTTCGGCATTTCGACGTCGCGGTGTCGGATTATTTGCATGCAAACCAGTTTTACGACGCTATCTTCCCATCCTCAACGGAAGATTCTGGGAGGAATGCATGGCTGCGCATGAGCAACATGCCGTTGAAATCATTAGGGACAAAGAGTGGTCGGTTCGCGTGACGGTCAAAGGCATCACCACCACGGTCCCTTTTACATCTGAGAGCTACGCGCGTTCGTTTGCAGACGGTCAGGCGTTCCGACTGGGCGTTCAGGTCGCGGAGATCAAGAAGGCGGCCTAGCTGCGCGCTTGCCCCAAGAGCCCCACAGCGATTGAACCTCGAGTCACCAAAGCCGGTTGAAATTAGCCGTTGCGCGGCATAAGAGCTTGTGCCTATAGTTAGTACGTGGCCCGCACGAACAAACAGACTGACTGTGACGACCTGTAGATGGCGCCAAGCTGGGCTGCTGCGCGGTCTGGAGGTGAGCCGGAACACTCGGTCAACAGGGGATACGCACAGTGAACCGCTTTCAGAAACTCTCGACCGCAGCGCTCGTCGCAGCATCCTTCACGTCGGCCGCCCTCGCCGCGAATGACAAGCTGACGATCGGCATCGTCACCTTCTCGACATCCGACGTCGACACAAACCAGATGGTCGACACGATGAGCCAGGAAGCCAAGTCTAAGGGCTGGTCGGTGGAAACGCTCAATGCCAATGGCGATCCTTCGCAAGCGATCACCAGCATCAAGCAGCTGGCAACCAAGAAGGTGGACGCCATCATCGTCACGGTCTTCGATTCGACGGGCCTGGAGGCCGGGCTCCAGGCGGCGGCGGACGCAAAGATCCCCGTGCTTTCGGCCGGCGGCGGCATGGCAGACGGGATCGCGCTATCTGCAAGTACCGGTGCTGCGCAACCGCTGATCGACTTGATGCTGAAGGACATCGGCAAGTCCGGAACTGTACTCGACCTCACCTACCATCCCGGCATTCCGTGCCGCGAACGAGCCGACGCCTTCGATGCGGCGGTCAAGGCAAATCCGGGGCTCAAGGCGACCTCGCACGAGATCAGCATCCCGGGTGCTGCCGAATCCTCGCAGGCCGCGACCAGCGCCTGGCTTGCAGCCAATGCCAACGCCAAGGGGCCGTTCGCCATCTTCAACTGCTATGACGACAACGCTATGGGCGCGATCGCGGCGCTGAAGCAGAACGGCCGCAGCGACGTGAAGGTCTATTCGTTCAACGCCACGGCGCCCGCTGTCCAGGCTGTCAAGGACGGGACGATGACCGCCACGCTCGGTGTCGATCTGACTTCGGCAGGCAAAATGCTAGTCGATCAGATTCCCGACATCCTGGCAGCCGGCGACCAGTGGAAGCCCAAATCCTTCGTGCCAGGCTATACGCTCGTCACCAAAGAGAATGTCGACAAGTTCATCAAGGACAATCCGCAGTAAGCTCTCCTGATTGTGGGTCTGGGCCGGACTTGCCTGGCCGGGCCGGAGTGCTGTCATGAGAGCCGCCATGTCCGCTGATCATTCCCTGCCCGAAACACACGCTCCGGCAGAGGCGCCCCGCGTCCTGCCGTCAACGCAGACCGGCTATGCCTCGCCCAATGCCCGACAGCGGCGCGCGTTGCTCATGCGCCTGCTTGGAACCTACGGCACCATCATCGTGCTAGCGTCGATGCTGGGGATATTCTCGGTGCTGGAGCCGGGGACCTTCGCAACCATCGGCAATTTTCGCAACATCGTAAACGACATGGCGATCGGCACCATTGTCGCGGCCGGCCTCACCGTGCCCCTCGTCGCCGGTGATTTCGACCTCAGTATCGGCTATGTCGCGAGTTTCTGCGGGCTTCTCGTGGTCGGGCTGTTGAGCAGCAGTGGCTTGCCGATCCTACCCGCCATCTTCCTTGTCGTCGGCCTCGGAACGGTCATCGGCATTGTCAACGGCATTGTCGTTTCGAAGATCGGGGTGAACGCCTTCATTGCCACGCTTGGCACGGGCACCATCGTCGTCGGGCTGAACTACGCCTATTCGGGCGGAATTCCGCTGCAGCTCACCCAGTCGCGCGAATTCACCAATATCGCGATCGGCCGGATTACCGGAGTGCCGCACCTCGTCATCATCATGGCCGTCGTGCTTGCGCTGCTGTGGGTGATCCTCAACCGAACAGTGCAGGGCCAACACATCAAGGCCATCGGCGTCAGCCCGGAATCAGCGCGCCGCGCCGGCGTCGCCGTCGATCGCAGCCGCATCGTTGCCTTCGCCATCGCCAGCACCTGTGCTGCTATCGGTGGCGTGCTGATGGCCTCCAATCTCGGCTCCGGCCAGGTGACGGCGGGTGACAGCTTCATGCTGACGTCTTTTTCGGCCGCCTTCCTCGGTTCGGCGGCGCTGCGAGAGGGTCAGTTCCATATCCTCGGCACCTTGATCGGCGTGCTGACGGTCGCCGTCGGCAACAATGGGCTGGCCATGATCGGCGCGCCGATCTTCACGCAGTTCCTGTTCACCGGCTGCCTTCTCGTCGTCGCCGTAGCGCTCGGCGGTATTGGCCGCCGCTATGCGAGGGGATAGGCCATGGCGCAGAAGATGCTGCTCAGCCTGCGCCGGATCTGCCGCAGCTTCGGCGGCATCCAGGCACTCGATGACGTTTCGCTGGACATCGCCAGGGGCGACATACTCGGCCTCGTTGGCGACAATGGTGCCGGCAAGTCGACGCTGATCAAAATCCTGGCCGGCGCGCATGACCCAACTTCCGGCGACGTGATCCTCGAAGGGCGGCCGCAAAAGTTGTCGCCGCCGTCCGAAGCGCAACGCCTCGGCATCGAGACGGTCTATCAGGACCTGTCGCTGATCGGCACGTTCACTGCCGCCGAAAACTTCTTTCTCGGCCGCGAGATTGCGCTTGGCCGCGGCCCGGCGCTGCTGCGCTGGATCCGCCGCAAATCGATGGGCGACATCGCGATGCGCGGCCTCGAGGAACTGCACATCGAGATCCCCGGGGTGGGCAGCAAACCGGTGGATCGCATGTCCGGCGGCCAGCGCCAATTGGTGGCGATCGCGCGCGGTGCCTTTTGGGGCCACAAGCTGCTGCTGCTCGACGAGCCCACCGCGGCGCTCGGCGTACGCGAATCCCGTGAGGTGCTCGACCTCATCAAACGACTTGGCGCCCAGGGGCTGACGATCGTCATGGTCACCCACAATCTCGATCATCTCTGGCAGGTGTGCAACCGCGTGGTGGTGATGCGCAGGGGCCGCAAGGTCGCCGATCTCGCAAGTTCCGGCACCAACATGGAGGACGTCGTCGCTTATATCACCGGCGCCAGGCAGCCGGCGACCGCGCAGGCGGAAGCATGAGCGCGACTGAAACGATGACGCTGCGCCGGCTGCTGCGCAATGCGCCGAGCCGCTGGGGGCATTGGGGTGCCGACGACGAGATCGGAGCGCTCAACTATCTGACCGCCGACGAGGTCAAGCGCGGCCTGGCGTCGGTGCGGGACGGCCGCACCTTCACCCTCGGCGTGCCGGTCGGGACCTCTGAGGGCGATGCCGTCTTTCCCGGCCGCTGGCCGGCGAAGCATTTCATGGTCGCCGACAAGGCCGGCTTCGAGAACGGCCACTGGCAACCGCTTGCCGGCGGCCTCGAATTCGCAGACGACTATGTCACCGGCTTCGCACAGGCCGGCACGCATTGCGACGCGCTCGGCCACATGTGGTTCGACGACACGCTTTGGAACGGCTTCGCGGCAAGCAGTACCAATGGCGGCATGACCAAGGCCAGCATCATGCCGATCGCGGAGCGCGGGATCGTCGGACGCGGCGTGCTGCTCGACATCGCCCGATTCCGCGGCAAACCGGCCCTGGAGCGCGCTGAAACATTCACGCATCGCGACCTCATAGAATGCGCCCGGGCCCAAGCGGTCGATATCCTGCCGCGCAGCATCCTTCTCGTTCGCACCGGGTGGGTCGGCGCACTGGCGGCGGGAAGCCAGCGCGTCGGCGATGGATATTGGGAACCCGGACTGACCTTCAGCCTCGACCTCGTGCGCTGGTTCGATGAGATGCAAATCCCCTGTCTGGTTACCGACACGCTGGCCAACGAGACAACCTACGAGCCCGAGACCGGGTTGATGCTGGTGCTGCACGCCGCGCTGATGCGCAATCTGGGCGTGGCGTTCACCGAAATGGCATCGCTCGACCTGCTGGCCGCCGACTGTGCCTCGGACCGCCGCTACGAAGGCTTCTACTGCGCCAGTCCGGTCAAAGTGAGCAAGGGCACCGGCGGCGCGGCAAATCCAGTGTTCATCAAATAGCACCCAACAAGGTGGAACGGCTTATGACTTCTGCAGACGACCAGATCTGTTTCCTGCCGGCCACGGAACTGGCCCAGCGCATCCAGCGCCGCGACCTGTCGCCGGTCGAAGTAACCGAGGCCTATCTGCGCCGCATCGAGGCGCGCAACCCGGTGGTCAACGCCTATACGCTGGTTCTCGGCGACCAGGCGATGGAAGCTGCGCGGGCCGCCGAAAAGGCCGTGATGGCAGGCGGTCCGCTTGGACCGCTGCATGGCGTCCCCGTCGGCATCAAGGACCTCGACGATATGGCCGGCGTGCCGACCTCGATGGGGTCGTGGGCGGTGCACGACCGGGTGCCCAAAACAAGTGCTGTGGCGGTCGAGCGCCTGCTCGAGGCAGGCGCCATCGTGCTCGGCAAGACCAACACGCCGGAATTCGGCCATAAAGGTATCACCGACAATCTGCGCTTCGGGCCGACCAGCACGCCCTTCGCGATCGGCTACAATTCCGGCGGCTCGTCCGGCGGCAGTGCGGCAGCGGTCGCCGACGGCATGGCGGCCCTGGCGCAAGGCACGGACGGCGGTGGTTCGGTCCGCATCCCCGCCTCGTTCAGCGGCACCGTCGGCTTCAAGCCCTCTTTCGGCCGCATTCCTTCGGTGACTCGCCCCGACGCCTTCCTGTGGGGACATCCTCTGGTCCATATCGGACCGCTGACCCGCACCGTTGCGGACGCCGCGCTGATGACCAAGATCATGGCCGGGCCACACAACCGCGACCCGTTCTGCCTGGCGGATGACGGCGTCGACTATGTCGGCGCCGTTGCCGGGTGGACGCCGAAACTGCGCGTCGCCTACAGCCCGCGACTAGGCAATTTCCCGGTCGACGCTGAGGTCGCCACCGTCGTTGCCCGTGCCGTCGATGTCATGCGAGGACATGGCATTGAGGTCGATGAGGTCGAGCTCGATTTCAGGGCCGATCACAAGGAACTGGCGGCGCTTTGGGTGCGCACGATCTCGATCCACTATGCTGCCATCGCCGTCTACGGGAAACAGGAGGGCATCGACCTGATGGGCAAGCACGCCAAGGTGCTCACCCCGCAGTTCCTCGCCATGCTGGAGGGCGCCTACAAGGTGTCCGCCATCGACCATGCGCTCGACGATCTTTTGCGCACCGGCGTCCATGACGGCCTCGAGGATGTATTCGAAACCAATGACCTGATCGTCTCGCCGACGCTGGCCGTTCCGCCCGTCAAGAATGCCACGGACGGCAACACGATCGGGCCGACATCGATCAATGGCGAGGCGGTCGATCCGCTGATCGGCTGGTGCATGACTTATCCGATCAACTATACCGGCCACCCGGCGATTTCGGTTCCGGCCGGCCTTACGGCGCGGGGCCTGCCGGTCGGCCTGCAGATCATCGGGCGGCGGCACGCCGACGAAACCGTTCTGGCGATGGCGGCTCAGTTCGAACGCATGCAGCCCTGGTTCCCAAGCTATCCGGGGCTCGCTGGATAGTTGGGTGTCGGAATACCCTAGGTCGTGAACCCATAAATCTGAGAGAAGGATGGGTTCACGCTGTTGGCGTAAAAATAGGCCTCAAGGGGGAACCGATCTCCCTCGCACATCAGCTTTCCGCCGCTCTCTTCGGCCGTCGGCTGGGATTTCGAGTTCCACGGCCGCTGATACGCTGATATCGGCCCGCAAGTGCGGGCTGATACATACTTGCCTGAACTAAGTAATCGCAGAGGCAGACCCCCCTTTACCGGACTGGTCGGCGTGCTAAGCAAAGCCCGCCATATGTTACGTTGAGTCAGCAGCCCACATCAGCTCCTCTGATAAGAGTATTCACCTCGTCGACTGAGCTCGCATCGGCGGGCGTACGTCGGAAACCCACCGCGAACCCGAGAAGCGAACAGGCGGATAACGGGATGAGAACTGGCCCGACTAGCGAATAGCTGGCGAAGCAGCTTGGTAGGCCGTTGCCAACCTGACTGCGAGGTCATCCAGCGCGACCACATCGACTTCTGTGGGAGGCGTGTCGGTCGACGACCTCGGCGTTGGAGCCACCACCTCCAACTCGGGTGACCGAGTTGAAACCGGACAGAGCGGCAATCTCAGGTTGGGCGCCGAGCATCTCCGGGAATTTTTGGCAAGACCGGGCACGACGCAAGTTGATCGTAATGCGGTCATTCCCGAGTGCGGGCTGGCTCCTCGAAGCATGCGTCGAGCGACCATCCCGACATTCGCCGGACGTGTTCGGGCGCGGTCTTCTTTGCCTGGCTGGACGTCGACCGAAAACATTATTCCGACAAGTGTTGTCGAGGGGGCCGATCGGCACTCCCGCCGCAACAAGCCTCATGTGGTTTTTTCGCGGCCGTGCCGATTCAGGGTGCTCGCGTATGTGTGAGTCTTCGCGATATGGGCAAGCACCTCGGCTTTGCTTGGCCCGCGAACTATCACTGCCCAGTCGGTCGAGGACGGGCGGGTATCCATTCCAAACAAACGAGACATGGTCTGATCTCCTGTGGTTTCGGTTGTGACGCCTTCTCGGCGCTTACGGGAGGATCGCAGCGTGGCGGCGAAGCAAGCGTTTGAAGGCCCGTCGTTTTGCTGACTGCAGACCAGCGCGGCTCACCGTTGGCTGACGCAAAAAACCTCTCGTTTTCCCACTGTCGTTCCCACTGCACGTCAAACGCTGCCGCCCGAGGGTTAGCCGTCCGGGACGATCCCGGTCGCGCAACATCCGAACCCAGGAGTGAATGACATGCACGACGATACAATGGTCATGGAAAAGTCTGCCGTTAAGAAGGCGCCGCGGGAGCCAAGGAACGGCGTTGACACGCCCACCCTTCTGGCCACCATCAACGCCGTCGCGGGGCAGCCCGAGCTTGCCAAGTTCCAGTTCCGTGCCAAAAGCCGCTGGATTGCCGGCACGCACAGCAGAAGCACGATGGCCAACTTCTTCGGCGCCGGCACCGAGCAGTCTCACAAGACGGCCTACCAGGCTGACAGCGACCATCCAGCCGTCCTATGCGGCACAGACAACGGCCCGGCGCCGGTCGAATATCTCCTCCACGCGCTTGCTTCATGCCTCACGGCGGGCATCGCGAACATCGCGGCCGTGCGCGGGGTGACGCTGCATGAGGTGGAATCGACCGTCGAAGGCGACATCGACCTTCGCGGCATCCTCGGCATCTCGAACGAGGTCCGCAACGGCTACCAAGGAATCCGTATCTCCTTCAAGATCAAGGGGGATGCTCCCGCTGAGAAGCTCGAGGAAATCGTCATGCAGTCGCGCGCCCGTTCCGCGGTGTTCGACGTACTAACCAACGGCGTGCCGGTCTCGGTTGCCGTGAAAGGCTGACTTCGGTCCGCAAGAGCAATATCGCCGGCCTCGTCCTGAAAAGGATGGCGCCGGCGATCTGTTGCCCCTGCTTACAAGGCGCGGATTCCATGCAGCATACAGACGTGGCCATTATCGGCGCCGGACAGGCCGGTCTCGCCATGAGCCGGTGCCTGTCCGAGCGCGGGGTCTACCACGTCGTGCTGGAGCGCGGCCGCATCGCTGAGCGCTGGCGCAGCGAACGGTGGGATTCGCTGCGCCTGCTGACGCCCAACTGGATGACACGCCTGCCCGGCGGCGGTTATCGTGGGGCCAATCCCGACGGCTTCATGACAATGGCCGAGACCGTCGGGTTCCTGGAGGATTACGCGTGCTCGATCACCGCGCCCGTAGAAAACGGCGTTGAGGTGCTTTCGGCCGAAAGGGTCGATGGAGGCTTCCGGCTGCTGACCGATCGCGGCCAATGGAGCGTGCGTTCGGTCGTGGTCGCAACCGGATACAGCGACAGGCCACGCATTCCGCCACTAGCAAAGCAGATCTCCTCTCGTATCAGGCAAATCGTGCCGCGGGACTATCGCAATCCTCAGCAACTGCTTCAGGGTGGCGTTCTCGTGGCCGGAGCCTCGGCGACGGGAATACAACTTGCGGAGGAGATCCATCGCTCCGGGCGCCCGGTAACCCTGTCGGTCGGCAGCCATACACGCCTGCCTAGGCTATATCGCGGGCATGACATCCTGTGGTGGCTCGACCGGCTGGGAGCGCTTGTCAAGCCCGTCGCCGAAGTCTCGGATCTCGCCGCGGCACGGCGGCAGCCTTCGCTGCAGCTGATAGGCACACCCGAACGCAGGACGCTCGACCTTGCCGGTCTTCGGGAGCAAGGCGTTCGTCTTGTCGGTCGAGCGGCTGCCGCTTGCGATTCACGCATTCGGTTCAACGGCGATCTCGCCGAAACGACCATGGCGGCGGAACGCAGGCTAAGGCGCGTGCTGGCCAATATAGACCGCGCGGCCGCCGGCAATGGCCTCTACTCGATCGATCCCGGTTCCATTCCGAGCCTGATTCTGAGCGCCGAGGCGACCGAAATCGACCTGATCGACCAGGGTATCGAGACGATCATATGGGCCACCGGCTATCGCCGGGAATACCCATGGCTGAAGCTGGATGTGTTCGACGCCCGGGGCGAAATCCTGAACGATGGCGGCGTCTGCGCCTATCCTGGACTCTATGTGCTCGGCCTCAATTTCATGCGCCATCGAAGCTCCAGCTTCCTCGACGGCGTCGGCCGCGATGCGGAGGCGCTGGCGGCTCATGTGGCAATTTTTCTCGATGTCTCCCGCCGAGCCGCCGCCTGACCGAATACAACGCTGGTGCGGCAAAAATCGACGTTGCCATCAACGCTGACGCTCACGCCGGACCACGACAAGGGCTCCACTGGCGCCATAGTCAGCGCCCGCAACCATGGAGAAATCGAAATGAGTACAATGATGAACCCTTCCCTGTCCCTCACCACAACGCGAGGTTTGCGCTGGGCCGGCGGAACGATGCTGGCCGCAGTCTGGCGTTTCATTCGCATCCAGCGGGACCGTCGACAGCTTAATGAGCTGCCGGACTACCTCCTGCGCGACGTCGGCATCACCCGCTTCGAGATCAACTCGATCACTTGGTTTGCCGGGCGTGATCCCAGCCGCCGCTCGCGTTTTTGAGGCGAGAGGAGGGAGAGGCTCAATGACTGCCGCATCGGCGTTCCACGTCTCGCATAAGGCGTGCCACGCACCGCTGGTCATTGCCCTGCACTGCTCCGGCGGCAACGGACGGCAATGGCGCAACTTGGCGGAGCGGCTCGATGACAGCTACCGCTTCATCGCCCCCGACTTGATCGGGGCGCCGGGCGGCGGCACCTGGACTATCGCCGGCGCTTTCCATCTGGCCGACGAAGCCGCCGGGGTCCTGGAGATGATCGACCACCGTGACGGAGTGCATCTTGTTGGCCATTCCTATGGCGGTGGATTGGCCCTGCATACAGCGGCGATGCGTCAAGACCGGCTGGCCGGCCTCTCCCTTTATGAACCGTTGCCTTTCGCCGGCAGCGTAAGCTGGACTCTGAGGGCCACGAGGTGCTCGGCGAATGCCGGCGGTCGCAGCGCGATACACGCGCGATACACGACGGCTTGATCGGCGGTAGCCATCTCTCCGGACAACTCGTTTCATCGACCACTGGAGCGGAGCCGGCACCTTCGACGCGATGAGCCAAACTTCAGACTGCACTCGTACAGTTTCTGCGGAGCAGGCTCGACTTCCACACGTCCATGCCGGCTCGGGAATATGCCCGATTTGGCTTTCGGGTCTTGGTGTTGTGCGGCGAAGTTGCACCGGCTCCGACTCGGCTCATCATCCGTGAGCTGGTTTCCGCATTCCGGCCGCGATTGGGCGATTGTTCCCGGCGCTGCTGACCCATGCGCGAGCTGCGTGACCGCAACTTGCCTGCCCTACAGGCAGCGTAAACCTTCGAGGCAACTGCGTGGATGCGGAGGAGTCACACCGTGGCGGCTATGCGATCGCGCACGATATTTCCGGCCGGATCCTCCGTTTCGAAGAAATCCTCCCGCATCTGCATTTCTGTGTAGAGCTTGGCCGCTTCCGCGAGAGTGGCATCCGCGCCAGCGATCTTGCCGCGCCGCTTCGCAAGCCCGAGAGCTAGCAAGGAGCGGGCAAGCTCCGGCCGTAGTTCAACCCGCCTGGCAAGGCTGCAGGCCTGTTCGAGCCAACTAATGGCCGATCTGGAAGTTTTCAGCTCGGCAAGGCCGCGCAGTGCGACGATCTCGCTCCACGGATCGCGGCGTCCCCGTGCAAGCTCGAGCGCATGGCCGAGATTGGCCGCGGCTTCCGGCTCACAGAGGCGCGCACGCACGCATGCGAGTACAGCGCGCGCGTGACATTCGAACTGGGCAAGATCGAGCCGCTCAGACTCGGTCACCGCCATCTCCAAGGTGGCGCCCGCGTCGTGGTTGCGGCCTAGCAGGAATTCCGCATACCCGAGCACCGTCAACAGCCATGGCCGGAGTAGGATAGATCCGCTGGTCGCGGCTTCGGAGGACCACAATTGCAGCGCCTCGACAAGCGTCGGCTCGGGCCCGCGCAGGACGCCCACCACACCGGTGAAATAGGCGGCCGCGCAGCTGTCGATCGGGCGCGCCACTTCGGCGGCGACCTTCTGCAACTCGCCAAGCGAGCGCTCCGCATCGTCGAACCGGCCAAGGCGCGCTTCCGCCTGCGCGCGGTGCCCCAGGTACCAAACCGCACGAGCACCGAGCTGTCCGAAACGCTCAAGACGCCAAGCTTTGGTGAATCTCTCCTCATGCGGAACAAGCCGCTCCAGCACCTGCCGCGCCTCGCTGCGGATCAGAAGCGCCTGTGAGGCGGCCAGATCCGACTCGCTTATGCAGCGCTGCACGCCGTTTGCCGTCGCGCCGCGCTTGAGTGTATCGGCCGGTTCCAGCGCCTCCTCGTAGCGGCCGTGGGAGCTGTTGAGATAGCTCAAGTGGAGCAACACGTCGGAAATGAGTTGCGGATCGCCCAGTTCCATGGCCAGTTCGCGCGCTTCCAACAGCTGCGGCAGCACCTTCCGATAGGCACCGAGGGCGCCGTAGGCGGGCCGCATCCGCACCCGCAGGTTGATCGCCTGGGCGAGGGTTTTCGGATTTCGGGGCAACGCGGCGACCGCTTTGCGGGCGCTTTCGAGGAACTGGACCGCGGCGGAATAGGCCGAGCGTTCCTCGGCCCGACCCGCCGCTTGCAGCAGATAATCCGCGGCAGGTTCCCATGCCTCGGCACGAAGCGCGTGTTCGGCCAGTTGCTCGATGTGGTGGTTCAGCGATCCGGCATAGAGTCTTTCCATCGCAACCAATGCAGCCCGATGCAGCCTTTTTCGGTCCTCTGCCAGGAGGGATTCGTAGGTCACCTTCAGCGTCAGCGCGTGCTTGAACGTATATTCCACGTGAGGATAGCTCTGGACCTCGAACAGGAATTCCAAAGTCTGCAGTTTGGCCAGGCATACCTCCAGCTCCGCCTCCGAGAGCGGCGAGAGCGCCCGCAGCAGCGGATACGGAACATTCTTGCCGATAACCGAAGCGAGTTGGAGTGCCTGCCTTTCCGAGTCACCCAGCTGCTGGATGCGTGCGGCGATGAGCGATTGAACCGTCGACGGGATGGTGATGGATTCCACCGGTCTCGTGAGCTCGTAGCGGCCCGACTGGCCGGCAAGGACGCCGTCCGCCACCAGTCCGCGCACCATTTCTTCCAGGAATAGCGGCGTGCCCTCGGCCCGCTCGGCAAGTGATTTCCGCAGTTCCCCCAAACTGGGATCGAATCCCAGCAATTCGGTGAGGAACTGCTCCATTTCGTCCCGCGCGAACCGCTCCAACCTTATCTGCTGGAAATAGCCGCGGCGGTTCCATTCGTGCCGGTACTGCGGCCTATAGGTGGCGAGCAGCATGATACGGTTGGCGCCCATGACCTCGACCAGCCTGTTCATTACGGCCTCGCTCTCGGCATCGATCCAGTGCAGATCCTCGATAAGCACGGCTACGGGCGCGGCCCGGCTCAAGGCAACGAGAAATGCGCTCATCGCCTCGGATACCCGTGAGGTCCGCTCCCGCGCATCGAGATGCCACCAAGAAGAATCGTCGACCGGCAGGTCCGCGAGGAAGGAAAGCGGCGCCGTATGACTCGGATCCAGGTCCAGTTCAGCCCGTTTGAAGGCAAACAGGCGCTGGGCTTCCGCCAGGCCGTCTTCGCCACGAATGCCACAAGCCGAGAGCAGCAGCTTCTTTACAGCACCCAGAGTAACTGATGAATCAAACTCCAGACCGCCGCATTCAAGCACAGTAAAACCAGCCACCTCGTCGAGGGAGAGAAATTCATGGGCAAGCCTCGACTTGCCCATGCCGGGGTCGGCGACGATCCCGACGACCTGGCCGTGGCCCTCCCTGACCCTGCGCCAGGTTGAAAGAAGGATTTTGAGCTCGAGCTCGCGCGCCACCAGTCCGGTGAGGCCACGGTTGGCCCTCAGGTGCCAGCGCGACAGCGCGTAATTTTCGCCCAACAGCTCGTAAATGCGTTCGTCGCGGCCAAGGTGCGGATGCTCCGAATGCGCCAAGCGGTGCATCTGCACATAGCCCCCCGCGGCTGCGCGCGCTCGGCCTGTCGCGGCGATCGTCGCACGGTGCAAGGCACGCATCAGCCGGTTGGCTGCACGCGGCGCGGCTCCGGCCAGTTCAACCTTACTGGCTTCGGTCGTCCATTGCTGCCGTACGATCACCTCGCCGGTGTCTATTGCGGCCCTCAACTGGATCCCGCCCTGGGAAAGCTCCTCCACTGCCAGCTTGGCCGCAAGCGCGGCGCGGCACGCAAGATAAGCGTGATCCTCGGTGGCGCGAGCGAGGCCGAATGCTGCGGTGATTGTCCCGTCAGCAGCCGACGTGACGACGCCGCCGTGGCTTTCCACGACTTCTATCACCCGATCCTCGACGGGCTGGAATTCGCGAATTGCTACTTCCGGATCCGCCGTTTCGAGGAGATGCACGGGACTGATCACTTCCGCGGCCAGCACTGTTATGTACTGCCGAGAGCGGTTGATTCCCAAGGACGCCGGAGGGCCTGCCAGTTGCTGCGTCTGTTCGGGGTCGGCGAGGAAACGACGCGTTTCTTCCACGAAGGTCGCGAATGCCGGTTCATGGCCAAGCAGCACGTGGTTGACGCTGTCGAGCGCGACGAAACGCGCGCCGGGGATTTTCCCAGCCATCGCCTGGCCATGATCGAACGGAATGACTGCGTCCCTCGTGGCATGCATCACCAGGGTCGGAACGCGGACCCGCGGTAACAGCTCGTCCACGTCGATGACGGCGCCTTCCTCGAAGATGCGATGGGCAATCTCGGGCGAGACGGTATTGCGTTGCAGCTCGTTGTACCAATTCCTCTGTTCCGGCGTTGCTTGCGGAATGAAGAGAGAGGTGAACATCTGCCGGAACACCGGGTCGTCTTGGCCCCAGCCTTCCTGTATCAGCGCTCCCATCGCTTCGCGGCGGGCTATTTCGCGCTGATTGCCCCGTTTGCGCCAGCCTTTGGTAAATCCGCCATACAGCACCATCCCGGCCACGCGCTCAGGATGCCGGACGGCATAGGCTATCGAAACGGCGCATCCCTGGGAAATGCCAAGCAGGGAAACGCGGCGCAGACCGGCCGCATCGATGATGCTCTCCAGGTCGGCGACCATGGCCTCGAAGGATAGGTCGGCGGGATGCCGATCCGATAGGCCGTTCCCGCGCTGGTCGTAGCGTATCAGCTGGTAGTGCGCGGACAGGCCCTCGATCCAATGCTTCCATACCGGACTGTCCCATTCGAGCTCGAGATGGGACATCCAGTGGGCGGCCCTTACCAAAGGGGGGCCTTGACCACTCAAGGAATAGGCGAGGCGCGCGCCGTCGGGCGTTGTGCACCGCCGGATCTCCTGCGCAAGGACCCGCTCCGGCGCAGGGGGGAGCTGTATCTCCGCCCCCGGCCAAACCTGGGTCGGAGTGACGCTCTCACCGGCGGGAGCGACCTCCGTGTCCGTTCTCGAGGCGCGGCTCTGGACCATGGCGGATTGCCGTGCTGCCTCGCTCAGCCGACGGATGTCTGCTCGAAGAGCCTCGTCTCCGGGCTCCAGCCCGTGCAGGACATGGGCGTACGGAAGCGCCCGCGCCGGCTCATCCGCCAGCCGGTCGACGAGCACCCGAAGGATGCGCAGATGCGTCACGTGCAGTTCGTCGGCGGTCGCAATGCGCCAGGCTTCGAATTCCGGACAGCGCGGCAGTGAAAGATCATCCAGGAAACGGCCGCGGAACGCTCCGGCGAGGGCCTCCAGTTTCTCCGGTTCGAGAGCCTCTATGTCACGACCGCCGAGGCCGCGGAGCGGCGCAATGTCCAGCACGATTTCGCTGGTGTTCAGGCGAACTGCGTTGCGGTCGGCTTGCAGGATCTCGCCGTCCCCGAGGTCGACGACCTGTCGGATCTTCGAGAGACTCCAGCGCAGGGCGCCGCGAGGATCGTCCGGTACCTCCCAGAACATCTCGCAAAGGCGCTCGCGCCGCTGCGGGCGCCCTACGAGCGCAAGATAGGCCAGCAGCGCCCGCGTCTTTTTCGAAGGCGGCAAGGAAACGACCTCGCCAAGGCGAAGGACGGTCAGATCTCCGAGAACGCGAATTTCGAGCGACACTTTGTTGATCCTAGTGCGCCTGCTAAATTAGCGATGGATTGTATCAAGTCCGTGCCGCTGCCGAAAGCGTTCGTTTCCGGAGCGCGAGGTTTCCGCCTGCGCTGATTTGCTCTTCTCTTGGTGGGAAGGCCGACAAGGCCGACACGGACAAGTACAGATGAAAGCCGAGCCGGAACGGGATCACGCCCGTTCCGCTCGCTTGATGGTGGCGACGGCACTCTGAAAAGACCCGGAGGCGGGATCTCACGCTGCCGCGCGCACCCATCGAGGCAGCAGGCTCTCGGGATTTGCGCATGCGCCGGGCGTGTAGTTTGCGCCGACAAACTCCAGCCGGGCGGCGAGCGTGCCGTCCCGCCAGGCCGCAAGCGTATCCATGCAGCCACCGATATGCTCGCCGCCGACAAAGACCTGCGGAATTGTAGGCGAACCGATCCGGGCCCTCAGGGCCTTGCGGATTTCCCCGTCCAGGCCGTTCTTCTGGAATTCCGGAGTATCGATTTCGATGGACCTGTAGGCGATTCCGGCACGGTCGAAGAGCTTTCTTACCGTCCAGCAGAATTCGCACCATGTCAGCGCGAACATGACCACCGGACGCTCCGGATCATGGATCGCCTTGTCGACCATCGCATGCGCCGACTGATCGATTTGGATTTCGTTTACGGGTGCCGATGAAAGGGCGAAGGACGGCGGCCGGTCGAAGCGGTAGCCGGGTGTGGAGCGAGAGATCGCCTCTTCGGCGGGCGACATGTCCTCGCTGATGTGATCGAACAGGATCGTGCTGAGATACCGCTCACCCGTATCAGGCAACATACAGAGCACGTTCCGGTCCGGGCCGACGCGTCGAGCAATTTCCAGTGCCCCGCTCAAAGTTGCTCCGCCGGAGATGCCCGCCAGTATTCCTTCTTCCGTCGCAAGCCGGCGCGCGGTTTCCAGAGCGCTGGCGCCTGAAACGGGTATGATCTCGTCCACAAGATCGTCAGCCATCGCCTTGCCGACGATCTGCGGAATGAAATCAGGGCTCCACCCCTGCATCGGGTGTGGCCGGAAGCGAGTATGCGCCCGAGTCGGCAGCCCCTGTTCATCGAAAGTTTGAGGAATGCCACTCGACAGCAGCGCCGAATTGTCGGGCTCGCAGACGATGATCCGCGTTTCCGGCCGCTCGCGCTTGAGCACTCGCGCCACACCGGCAAGTGTTCCGCCGGTCCCGGTGCCGGTGACCCAGTAGTCGAGTGGACGGTCCTGGAATGCCGCGATGATTTCGAGCGCTGTCGTGCGGGCATGGACATCGGCGTTGACGGGCGTCTCGAATTGCCGGCAGAGGAACCAGCCGTGCGCTCCGGCCAGCTCGACCGCCTTGGCGAGCATGCCGCTGCCGCGCTCGACGGCAGGGGTCAACACGACCTTGGCACCGAAGAAACGTATCAGCTTGCGGCGTTCGAGGCTGGCGTTCTCCGGCATGACGATGACGAGAGGATAGCCTTTCCGCGCGCAAACCATGGCAAGTCCGATGCCCGTGTTGCCGCTCGTCGCCTCGATCACCGTCTGGCCAGGCCGAAGTGCACCGGAACTCTCCGCTTCTTCGATGATCGCGGCGGCAAGACGATCCTTGACCGAGCCGCCAGGATTGAACGCCTCGATCTTGGCATAGAGCGAAGCGGCACCATTGTTGATGCGGGAAAGGCGGACGACCGGCGTGTCGCCGATCGTGTCGAGAATGCTGTCGTAGATACTGCTCATCTCAGCTGTCCTTGCCTGGTGATGACGGTGCTCCGCCCTCTTCGATCTCTGAGGTTGGCAGGAAGGCCGTGGTTTGCAGCGTTCGAACCAACGTGGAATTAAGCGGAGTTTCGACGTTTGAATCAGCGGCTTATCGCAGGATCCGCAAGGCGGCCGCATGGGAACTGCGCTCTCGCGCCGGATGATGCCGCCAATACGCCCAGAACCACGAGATTGGCCGCGCCTGCGACAGATGCCACCAGGAAAGCGGGCCCATAGCTGCCGAAGCTGTCATAGACGAACCCGCCGAAATAGCCGGCCACGCCCATGCCCACCCAGGCGATCAGCATGACGATGCCGAGTGACTGACCAAAGCGTTCGGCTGGCGCAAACTGGTGCACGCAGAGGATCAGGCACGTCATGTTTCCGGCAAAGCCGAAGCCGAAAACCGCCGACAGCACCAGCAGGCTCACTTGCTGGCCCAGCGCGGGAAAAATCGCAACGCATGCAGTCTGAATAAACGACGCCAGGGCGTAGGCAGAAAGGTTGCCTGCCCGGTCGGCGAGGAGCCCGAATGCGATCCGCCCGATGGCGCCGAACAGCATGGCGATCAACACGCTAAGCGATCCGACATCCGAAGACCCGCACACGGCCGTGACGAAACTCGTGAGGTGCATCAGCGGGACGCCCATGCAGGCGCAGCAAAGGAAGGCTGCGGCAGATAGCAGCGTCACCGGGGAAAGATGGCCACCTTGGAAGCCTGGCGTCGCTGAAAAACGCACCGGTGCGGCAAGGATCCGATCTACGGGCGGCGCCTGAACCGCCGGCATGAAGATCGCCAGCGCAGCCGTCGTCGCCACAGCTATGATCGCGTATGCGAGGCGCCAGCCGACACCGTCGATCAATGCATTTGCGGCGTAGGGCAGTATGCCCTGACCAAGGGCTCCGCCTGCTGTGACGATCCCTATCGCCAGGCCGCGCCGGCGGTCGAACCAGAGTCCGGTTACGCCAAGTACCGGCGCGTACAGACAGGCAAAACCTAGCCCGCCCAAAGCGAAGTTGGCCGCATAGATCTGCCAGAGCGAAGTGGCGAAGGAAAGCGCTGCGAGCGCGATCACCATGCCGGCCGAGCCGATGAATAGCAGTGTTCTGATATTCAAACGGTCCGCAAGCCGGCCCCAGAACAGCCCGCCCAGGGCCATGCCGACGCTCGATAGCGTGTAGGCAAGGCTTATATCGGCTCGCGACCAGCCAAACTCCGTCTCAAGCGGTCTGATGAAGACGGATGTGAGCGCCAGGCTGCCAAATCCGAAAGCCATGGCGGTCGTGGCGCCGGCCGCAGCCAACAGGCCGCGTAGCCGTCTTGCGCTGTCGGGAACCTCCCTGCCTCCAGTTGGTAATGATTGACGATTCGACATGTTCCTGCCCTCGAACGACCTCTTCGAGGCTGTCATCGGCCAGCGGTATGGAAGCAGGCGTGTGCGTCAGCGTGGAAAGCTCCAACGCGGGCCGTGGAAACGGCGGTACTAGATCGGAAGCTGCAGCAGCTCGGAAATCACCAGACCGGCTGCGCCAACGAGGGCGGCCCGGTCACCTGCATCGCCGGCAATGAATTCGATCGCGCCGCCGGGTCGTGACGGAACCATGGCGCGGACATGCTCCGCGATTGCGCCGAGCAGGCAATCGCCGCCGAGCACGACATCGCCATGCATGATGAAAATGTTGGGCGCCACCGTCTGCTGCAGATTGGCGATGCCTACGGCGACGTTGCGGGCATAGCGGTCGAGCAGCTCAGCCGCTCCCGGCAGCCGCCGCGCCGCCATGTCGACGAGGCGGGCCGAGTCGATCAGGTCTGGCTCGGGCAGAGCCGCGCGGGCGGCCTCGCGCCGGAGCCAGCTCAAGGTGGCAATGGTGTCCCAGCAGCCGCGCCTGCCACAGCGGCAGGGCTCGCCGTCGAGCTGCACGAAAGTGTGTCCGAGTTCGCCGCCTGCGCCTGCCGTGCCACGATAGAGGTGCCCGTCGAAATAGAGTGCGCCGCCCAGCACCTCGCCCGTGTAGACGACCGCGAATTGCCTGACGCCGCGCCCGGCGCCGAACCAGCGGTCGCCGACCAGCAAGGCGCGCGGATGATGGTCGAGTTTGACCGGCAGGCCGAAGCGTCGCCCGAGATCGTCGGCGAGCGGGTAGCGGTCGAGCGCCGGCGCGAGATTGACAGCGACGATCGACCCGCGATCGGTGTCAACCATGCCGCCGACGCCAACACCGATCCCGAGAGGCATGCGCCGCGCCCTGGAGAGAGTGTCGCCGACGCATTCGGCGATCGCCTCGATGATTGGCCGGACCGGCCCCCTGCCGTCCGGCAGGGCCATCTTGCGTTCCGATTCGATCTTGCCGTCGAGCGTCGCCACGCATGCATGCACGGCATCCGGCATCAGCAGCACACCGCAGATCGGACGGGCATTGGGCGAGAACCACAGCGGCCGGGCCGGCTTGCCGCCGCCCGGACTGGGAGGAACCGGGTCGCTCTCGACCAGCACCTGATCATCGATCAGCGGCTGCACGATTCCGGAAATGGTGGTGCGGTTGACCCCGGCCAGGCGGGCTAGTTCAGCCCTGCTCGTCGGCCCAAGATCGAACAGGGCCTGCAGCACACGGCCGCGATTGGTCGAGCCGACCATCGAGGAGGACAGCAGCGCCTTGCGCCGGCGCGAAACCCGCTCCGCGCCGGACGCATCGCCGGGCGGCGTGAACAAAGCGCTGCGTCCGCCATTCGGGCGCCCATCGTCGGTATCGTCCATCGTCGGATTTTTCATACGGGGCATCCTGCCAGCTCTTCTAACCCAGGACCTTACCGGTTTCGAGCCCTTTGTGCGAGCAGGGAACAAACTCGTGCATTGCCAGGAAGGCAAGGACTTGCGCGAGTGCGGGGGAAAGCTGCCCCTTGATTCTGCTGCCAAAACCCCTTGGGCGCCCGCACCTCACCGCATCCCTTTTCCGGTCGTTGCGCTGTCCAATCATCCGTTTGCTAGGAGATCTGCGCTCCCAATTTCGTGGCCGCCGAATGGGAATTCACAGAATGCGACAGAGTTCTGAAAGACATTTCGTGTCTCTGGGGTTGTTCAAGCCCAAGGAGACCCCATGGCTTTCGAGTTGCAGACAGCGCCCCCTATCCGTGCGGCGCAGTACATTCGTATGTCCACTGAACATCAACGCTATTCGCTGGAGAACCAGGCGATGGCCATTACAGAGTACGCGGAGCGGCGCGGATACACTATCGTCCAAACCTACGAAGATGCTGGGAAAAGCGGCCTGAGCATAAGAGGTCGCGACGGACTGAAGCAGTTACTGGCCGATGTCATGACTGGCCAAAAGACTTTCTCGGCAATCCTCGTTCTTGACGTCAGCCGCTGGGGCCGCTTTCCGGATACGGATCAGTCCGCTCATTACGAGTTTCTCTGTCGTGACGCAGGCGTCGCGGTGGAATATTGCGGCGAACAATTCGAGAACGACGGCAGCATGGTCTCTGCAATCCTCAAGAATATGAAACGGGTGATGGCAAGCGAGTACAGCCGCGAGCTATCCGCAAAGGTCTCCAGAGCGCACCTGCAGCAGGCTCGTCTCGGATTCAGCCAGGGCGGACCTGTGCCCTACGGCGTCAGGCGACTGTTGCTGGATAAAGATGGGGAGCCCCGTTACCTTCTCGGCTCTGGAGAACAGAAAGGGCTCGCTGGCGACCGCGTTCTCCTTGTGCCCGGCCCGCCAAACGAAATCGAGCTTGTTAGGCGCATCTTCAACATGTTTGTTGCTGAAGGGCAGAGCATGGCCGGCATATCGGTTCGTCTGAACAAGGAAGGAGTGCCCTCCACATACGGCGATGTGTGGACGACCGGGCGCGTCGCATCCCTCCTCAAAAGCGAGTTGATGATAGGCTACTATGTCTACAACCGAACGTCGCACAGTATGAGTAGCCAATCCAAGCCAAACACTCCCGATAAATGGGTCCGAATCCGGGTCATGGAGCCGATTGTAACGGTTCAAATATTCGAGAGGGCGCAACTCGCAAGGGGAAAGCGCGGGTACACCTATACAAAGCTCGAAATGCTCAAAAACCTGAAGCGGCTATTGAAAGAGAAGAAACGACTCAGCCTCACCGTGATCAATGCTTGTCCGTATACTGCGTCGGGACAGTGCTATGTCCGGCTTTTCGGCAGCTTGAAGGCGGTCTATGCGGCCGTCGGCTACGTACCGGATCGGCGGGGAGCTCTGCGAAAGTACTCGGACGAAGAGCTTCTAGACGGATTTCGGCGGCTGCGCGCCGCTCACGGGCACCTCACATTGTCGCTGATTAATGCGGACTCCGATCTGCCCATATCTCGTGTGTTCAAAAAGCGGTTTGGCTCGATGGCCGCGGCCTATACGCTGGCTGGCTTTCCAGGACTGGAGTCGGAGCTAAAGCTGAGCGCGGTAGCGCGTATACGGCCCAGCGGCCCGGAAAGGCTGCGACGCGACGTCTCAAATGCTCAGGGCGAAAAAGGCGCATGATACGAACAGACCGAAGCTGCGGCTCTTCAATGAGGAGCCCCGACTCTGTTCCTCACGCAGCCGTCCCGCCGCTCCCACCTGATCTCGACTAGGGCGGCGGAACGGACGGTGCCAGCTCCTGCCCTACAGGCCCGCACCTCTCCCATGCGCTCTGAACGGATCAAACCGAAGCGCCATAACATCTGAACATAGACGGATTGGGGAGATCCCAGGGAGCGGTATGCTGAGATCGTGGCGGGGTCGAGCGGGCCATAGCTGGGAACCTTACCTGGATTGCGATATTTGCCTGCTCCTAGCGTCGAAGAGCCGTCCGGTTCACCAAATGCCAGGAAGATGGTGAAGCGTTCCTGCGCGGTCGTCTGCCCTGTGGAGAGGCCTTGCATGGAGAACCCGAGAATCAATGCAAGGTGCGCCGCACACCTGATGGCGCATTGCGATATGTCTGCGAGAGCCAGGCGCGGCCGCGAGACAACATGGCGACCGCGTTGACGCTCGCCTTCTTGCGGAGCGTGGCGGCAGATTTCGCCTGAGGCGTCAATACCGATTTCTGAGGATAGAAATCTCAGGGCGGATAGGCAAGCTGGCGGTGAGGAGTTGCCTGCGATGAGCACACTGACCTACCGACTTGCGGGGGACCACAGCGGAAACTGGATGGTTGTCTTTGAACCAGACGAATTGCATCTTTATATTGAATGTGTGGCACCGGGGACGAGCACCGACGCGACCAACTGGATCAGCGTTGATGATTTTTTCGCACGGCGGCCGACCGGCTCTGCTCACACCCAAGCGATCGAACGCCTGGTCGAATTGCTGCGCCGCGCGCTCGACGGGGATTAGCTTCAGTTCGCAATAATGCATTCCGCAACGTTGCCAGAACTCGATATTTTTTTCGGGAAAAACAGTAGGCGGAACTGCAATGTTTTTCGATGAAGGCGCCGAAATTCAAGACGGATCAGCGCAGCGGGATCGCCTTAAATTAAAACGCGGACTGCTCTATTCTGAATGCGGTCGAATTCTTATTGGGCCACGTAAGCTGCAAGGATTCTTGATTACTCTTTGACAGAACCGCACTCCCCGTGTAGGTGTCCGTGGTCCTCGGACAACGGACAGCGGATCGGAATCAAATGAAAAGCCAGGACATCGTCGTCCTGCTCAAGCTCATCAGCCTTCAGGAGCAGGAGAAAGAAAAAGGTGTCGAAACTCTGCGCTCAGAAGCGCAGGGCCAGGATCCATACTCGGTCCGCAATCTGGAGTCTTCTCTTGGCATAAGCAAGACGGAGGTCAATGCATCCATCAATCGAAGTCTTGCCTCCGGTATCGCGGCCAGGGATAGAGATACGGGCAGAGCGAAGCCGAGCCGCAGGAACCTGCAGAATTTCATCGTGCACGGGTTGAAGTTCGTTTTTCCAGCGAAGCCCGGAGCAATGCAGCGCGGAATCCCGACCGCTTTTGCGGCGCCCATCCTAAAGAACGTGCTAATAAGCGCTGGCAGCTACATCTATGTGTGGCCCTATGCCAGCGGCCGCGACATGGGACAATCGGTGACGCCGATGTTTAAAAGCGTTCCTGAAGCCGTTCAAAGGGATGATCGGCTGTACGAGTATCTTGCCCTTGCGGACGCAATAAGACTCGGAAACCAGCGCGAGGCTGGCCTCGCGGCGGAGCGTCTTGCGGAAAGGCTCGCGCAGAAATGACCAGCATCCAAGGCCAGCTACTAGCAATGCTAAGGGCTGTCGCGGAAGCTCTAGGCGATGACCTGCGCAAGCGTCTTGTGTTCGTCGGCGGATGTACGACCGCTCTTTTCATCACCGATGCCATCACGCTCGAGGATGTCAGGGCGACTGACGACGTCGACCTAATTGTCGATCTGGCCGGCTTTTCGGAATGGGCGCAACTCCTGGAACGGCTTCGAGAGCGGGGTTTCTCGGAGTCACCCAACGACAGTGTCATTTGCCGAATGCATCTTGGCCGGATCAAAGTCGACTTCATGCCGGACGATCCCAAAATCCTCGGATTCAGCAATCGTTGGTATGAAGCGGGTATTGAGACGGCGGTCGATTGTCCGTTGGACGATAAGCTCATCATCCGTCGCCTGACACCGGCACTCTTCGTCGCGACGAAGCTGGAGGCATACCTTGGCAGAGGTGGAAAGGATCTGCTTTCTAGCCGGGATGCCGAGGACATACTCTTGATCGTCGACGGTCGAGAAGAGTTGGTTGCTGAGCTGGGAGGCGCGGAAGACGAGGTCCGTACCTATGTCGGCGACCAGGTCAAAGACATGCTTGCAGCCCCAGATTTCGACGACTTTCTGGAAGGCAATATCAGAGGGCCGCAAGGCCGGGTCGAGATTGTGCGCCAGCGATTCATCGCGATAACCGAATATGCCAGCGGTGGCTGACCTGGTCTTCGAAGTCGACTGGACACCAAGCAAGACACAAGAACTCCGGACAACCGCGACCATGGTCGTGTCGGTACACGCGCTGGCTCCGCCCTATGATTCGTACTGGCAGCGATTCTGGTGCCTCGAGCTAGCTGCTCGTAGCGGCCTTAAAGCGCCGGCTGATGCGCTGCTTCGGGGCCGTTGACTAAGGACGAAAACGGTCCTGATGCGCAGCTTGAGGTTTCCGGCCTGTGGGCTGCGGATGTGAACGCGTGCCCGACGCCGTGGCGGCCCTCGCCGATCCGGTCGCGGTATCCTTCTGACGGCCCGGCGTTTATATTCACTCAGTTTGCAACTGGGTTTCTCCCGCACTTCTGCCCCGGGGAGCAGCACCGGTAGCGTGGTATGTTGAGCGATGAGGAGGACGACACCGAACTGCCGTGGGACCGGCGAGTCGGTGCTTTCGCCGGAAGGCACGGCGAACTCGACGACGCCGCTGCTGCCATGCTGACGCAGGTGCTCGAAGTCCAGCGCGCCACGGTGTTGAGAGAGCGAGCTTTGCCGCTATGGAGCGGGGAGCGTTCTCCGCATGAACTCGAGGCTGTCTCGTTCCGGAAAGTATGCTTCCAGATGTTGATCGGGCTTAACCTCGGCCTTGAGGAGGGCTTCACCCACTCCGTCAACGGTCTCCCCTCACGGTCTTCATTGTAGTCGCCTATTCCGATATCGGCCTCGCCCCCAGCCGGTCCGCTCCTCGAGCTGAAAGAGTCAGTCTGGCGTTGAGCAGCTTACCCTAACCGACAACGAACCCAACCGGCCACGTGCCATCGGATCCGGTGCCCTGCCCTGCCCTGCCCGCCGGCACTTGCATCCCGCCTCTGAGTGTACCCGATTTACTGCCGTAAAATATGATCCTTATGACAGAGAAAACATGCCGTTAGCTTGGATAGCAAGACAGTACCGCGCTCAAAAAACTGAGCAGCTGCCTTCGTGATGGCAAGAGCAGCTGGCAGCAAGAAAAGCCGGTCAGTGACGTTAACCTTTTGTTAACCCAAAACTTCTTGCCGGAGCGGGCCGAATCGGAGCTTAATGGCGCTTGTTGAGTGAATTGCTCACAAAAAGCGCCAATTCAGGTTTCGACAGAAATGAACATCTCCATGCGGCTGCCACGCTTCGAGTTCGATGACAAGATCCTCGAGCAAGGCGCAGAGATATCGCGGCGGCTTAACCAGCTCCGTATGGAGAAGTTTCCGCCAAATGCGACAAAGACACTTCGCCCTTTTTCGCTGGCGGAAGTGGCCCACTACCTTGGGGTCTCGCAGAACAATCTCAAGCGCCTCCATCTGGAGGGCAAAGGCCCCCTGCCCGAGCAGATACCTTCCGGACGCCGTTCCTATACCGCCGAACAGATGCTTGAACTGCGCCATTTTCTGGATCGGCATGGCAGGACCGAGGTAAAAAAATACGTCCCGCACCGCAAGCCTGGAGACAAGCTCCAGGTGGTTGCTGTCGTCAATTTCAAGGGCGGCAGCGGCAAGACAACAACGGCTGCCCACCTCGCCCAGCACCTTGCGCTGACCGGGCACCGCGTGCTTGCCATCGATCTCGACCCGCAGGCGTCACTTTCGGCCCTGCATGGCTTCCAGCCGGAACTCGATCGCAATCTCTCTTTGTATGAGGCGATCCGGTACGACGACGAGCGCAAGCCGATATCCGACGTGATCGTGCCTACCAATTTTCCGGGCCTGGATATCATCCCGGCCAACCTCGAGCTGCAGGAGTATGAGTACGACACGCCGCTTGCCATGCAGGACAAATCGTCCAGCGTTGGCCGCCAGTTCTTCACCAGGATTGCAAAGGCCTTGTCCGAGGTCGACGAGCGCTATGATGTCGTCGTGGTCGATTGCCCGCCGCAACTTGGCTATCTCACCTTGACCGCCATGTCGGCGGCGACGTCGGTTCTCATCACCGTCCACCCCCAGATGCTCGACCTGATGTCGATGAGCCAGTTCCTGCTGATGCTCGGCGGCATATTGAAGACCATCAAGGCCGCCGGTGCTGCGATCGAGCTGGATTGGTTCCGCTATCTGATCACGCGCTACGAACCCACCGACATTCCCCAGGCACAGATGGTCGGCTTCATGCAATCGATGCTTGCCGGCCAGATCCTTGAGAATCCCATGCTCAAGTCGACGGCAATCTCGGATGCAGGACTGACGAAACAGACGCTCTACGAGGTGGAAAAGTCGTCTTTTACCCGTTCGACCTACGAACGGGCACTCGAATCGTTGGACGCGGTGAATTCCGAGATTGTCGCGCTCATCCATCGCGCATGGGGCCGGTCATGACGCATTTTACGGCAGTAAAAAATGGGGATTTTGCTCGTGAAATCAGCCGACTAGCTGCGAATCGGAGTGATTGAATGGCGCGCAAGGATGTATTCGGCAGCGTGATGGGCCCCGCGACGTCAGTCGCCGACAGCGGGGATGTCTCGGGCTATGCGGTTCGCGGGGCATCCCGGTCGATCATGCAGTCATTCGAGGAGCTCTCTAAGAGTTCGGTCGTCGATCTCGATCCGGCGTTGGTCGACACCTCATTCGTCTCGGACCGCATGGACGATGACGATGAAGCATTTCATGAGCTGCTGGCGGCGATTCGCGAGCGAGGGCAGGATTCTCCGATTCTGGTCAGGCCCCACCCGGACAGTTCCGGCCGGTTTCAGACCGTGTTCGGCCACAGGCGCGTCAAGGTCGCACGCCAGCTGGGCAGGCCCGTTCGTGCAGTCGTCAAGAAGATCGGCGATGAGGACCATGTCATCGCGCAGGGCCAGGAGAATGCTGCCAGGGCCAACCTGTCCTTCATCGAAAGGACGCTTTTTGCCGATCGCATTCTCAAGCGGGGCCATTCGCCGGACACCGTGAAGTCGGCCCTTGCGCTCGATGATACGACCTTCTCGAAGATGCGCTCCGTGACCAACAACATTCCCGAGCAGGTCATTGTGGCCGTCGGCGCCGCCAAGAGCATAGGCCGGGACCGCTGGTGGCAGCTTGCCAAGCTCATGGAGCATCCCGGGACCGCCGAGCGGGCGGCAGAGTACGTGACAAGTGCCGATTTCGCCGAACCGGGCAGTGACGCTCGTTTTGCTCGTCTGTTCGACTTTTTGAATGCGCCGGTGAAGCAGCCGCGAGCCGCATCGAAGCCTCAGGAAAAGGCCTGGGTGCCCCAGGACAAGTCGGTCCGAGCCAAGATCACCGACACGGGAAAGGTGTTTACGCTTTCCTTGAAGTCAAAGGATGCATCGCCCTTCGGCGCATTCATCGCCGAGAAGCTCGACGAGCTTTTCGAGGCTTTCAGGGCATCGGAAACGGCAAAGAAAACAGGAGACTGAAACCGCAAAAGAAAAAGGCCCCCGAACGTCACCGTCGCGGAAGCCCTTCTCAGGTCTGTAGCAAGCTGAGAATCGCATTTCCCCGAATCACTGTCAAGAGTCGTTGGCGTCGTTTCGACGAGCAGTTTTCTTTTGTCTGATTGAAAGGCGAGGGAAATGGAGAGTGGTTATGCGACGACGCCCTTTGGGCGGCGGCCGATGACGCTTGCCTTGGTGCAAGCGAACACGGCATCACGAAAGATTCCTGAAGGGGCCGCCGTCGAGAAATGGCAGGTGTATCGCTGGCTGTGCGAGGGCAAGACGATCGTAGGCGTGGGAGATCGCGCCCTGGCCGTCCTCAGCGGACTGCTGTCGTTCTATCCGGACGATCAGATCAGCGAAGAGAACGGGCTGATGGTCTATCCTTCGAACGCGCAGCTGTCACTGCGGGCGCACGGCATGGCCGATTCCACGCTGCGCAGGAACCTGGCCGAACTGGTCAATAGCGGACTGATCATCCGCCGAGACAGTCCAAACGGCAAACGGTTCGCTCGCAAGGCAAAGGGCGGCGCAGTCGAGGAGGCGTTCGGGTTCTCGCTGGCGCCACTGCTTGCACGGGCCGCGGAGTTTCAGCAGGCTGCCGAGCAGGTCCGCGCCGACAGCCGGGCGCTCAAATTGACGCGGGAGCGGATCACCCTCCACCGGCGCGACATTCACAAGCTGGTCGAAGCAGCGATCGACGAGGGCGCTCCTGGCGACTGGGGAACCATTTGGAGGCGGTTCAGAGCAATCGTGGATGCTATTCCTCGGCGGGCAGGGCTGTCGGAGCTGGAAGCGATTGTCGCGGAGCTCTCCTTGCTGCACGACGAAGTGGATATGATGCTGGAAAGCTTCATGAATTCCACGAATCCTAGCGGCAATGAGTCCCAAAACGAGCGGCAGCAATCTGATTCAAACACAGACTCCACTTTTGTATTTGAACCAGCTTTAGAACAAAGCAGGGCGACGGTCGAACCAAGAACGGCCTACGCCGAGAAGCCGAAAGGCTTCCCGATAGGACTTGTGCTGAAGGCCTGCCCCGAACTTGCCGACTATGCCGCCCACGGAATCGCAAGCTGGCGCGATTTGATGATTACCGCCGCCCAGGTGCGCGGCTACCTTGGCGTGTCGCCCTCGGCGTATGAGGAGGCTTGCCATGTGATGGGCCAGGAGGTCGCCGCGATCGTGATTGCCTGTATCCTGCAAAGGGCGCAGCATATCAACTCGGCCGGGGGCTATCTACGCGTGCTGACCGAAAAGGCGAGGGCAGGACAGTTCTCGGTCGGACCGATGCTGATGGCAGCACTCAAGGCCAATGGCACGACGGCAAGAATGACCGGCTAAGGGCTGAAAATTCTTGTGCGTAATGCTGCCGTTGCTGGTGGTCCGCGCGCGGTCGATGAGGCGGATGGCAAGCGGGTCGTATGAAATCAGAAGCACGCCATGCGCCTGCGGGCTTGAACCAGTGGAAAAGCGCCCTTTGCACAGTGAAGGCGGCTGCTAATATGACAAGGAACTCGATGGGGCAGGCCCTCAAGAAATCCGGGCAGAATGAACCCCTGGTTTTGTCCTATATGGACCGGGCCGGGAAAATTGCTGTTGGCCAGGTGGCCGACAGCTTTGGAATGTCCAAGGGTCAGTTGGCTCAGACGGTCGGGCTTGCCCGTGAAACCCTCTATCGGCTGGAGCGCAGCCGCACGGCCAAGACGCAGGGCCGTCTGCGCGAGATGCTCGAGATCATCAGTCGCGTGACGGAATGGGCCGGAGGCAAGGAACAGGCCATGGCCTGGTACCGAGCCCAGCCGCTGCCGGCATTCGGTGGACGCACCGCCGAAGCCCTCGTGAAGGACGGCAAGGCAGCTGCTATTCGCGACTACCTCGATCACATGGCCCTGGTTGGCTTTGCTTGAGGTTTGTCGGAACCTGCTACAGGGCGCATGATCCACGTTTGGCATTCAAGCCGAGTTCCGGTGATGGAGCGGCGATCAGGGTGCTCGGTTCAATCCCAAAGGTGTGCCCGCGCTCTATCTGGCGCTGACCGTCATGACGGCAGTCAAGGAAGCCAACCAGGGCTTCGCGCATCGCATCGACCCCTGCGTGCTGTGCTCTTATGAGGTGGACTGCGAGGACATCACTGATCTGACGAGCGAGCAGGGCAGGGGAGAATCTTCTGTCACGCTTGCGGACATGGCCAGCGCCTGGGCCACGGCACTCAGTAACGGCGAGCGACCTGAATCCTGGTCCATCTATGACCGGCTGCGGCCTCAAGGCATCGCTGGAATTCTGGTGCCGAGTTTCGCTCCGGGCGCGGAGACGGAGGACCGCAATCTGGTGCTATGGGACTGGGGCCCGGATCTTCCGCACAAGGTGAACGCGTTCGATCCGAGCGGTCGGCTGCCGAAAGACCAGCTGTCCTGGCGATGAAACAGGCCGGATGGGCAGGGGCGGTCCCGAACGACAGAAGTGACCAATTCATTTAGCGAAAATGCCTGGTCAGGGTGCAAGTCCTGCGCGGATCCCGAGAGGCAAGAACGGCAGGGGAAGGGGCTTTGCCTCCTTAGAGGCCGGACGCCTTGGTCAGGTTGATGCGGAAGCGATCTCTGCGGCGCTGATAGCGGCGGGTCATCTCCGCGGAGGCATGGCCGAGCTGTTTTTGCACATAGCGTTCGTCGACCTCGGCCGACGAGGCGAGGCCGGCGCGCAGTGAGTGGCCGGCGAATTTCTTGGCCCGTTCGCCCTCCGACAGATCGCCGCGCACGCGGGCGGCGAGCGCCGTGCGCTTGACCAGGCGTGCGACCTCCTGGTCGTTCAAGCGATCGGCACCGACGGCTCTGCCTTGACCAGCAACGCGCCGAAACAGCGGTCCGTGCGCAATGCGCGCCAGTCTTAGCCAGGTCTGCAGAGCGACCACAGGGCAGGTGGCGTCGGAGGAGCCGCGGCCGATTTCGACCTCGCGCCAGCCGGTTTTGCCGCGCAATGTGACAAGCAGACCCTTATCGGCAAAAATCTCGACCCAGCCGCGTCCGTCCTCGGTCTGATCCCTGCCGACGTCGAGGCCGACGATTTCGGATCGGCGAAGGCCGCCGGCGAAACCCAAAAGCAGCATGGCGCGGTCGCGCAGACCACGCAGCGTGCCGCGGTCGAGGGTCTCGAGCATGGCGATCAGATCCTCAGGCAGGATCGCTTCCTTCTGCCGGGGAGGGGAGGCGTGGGTGTTGCGAACGCCAGCCATCACCGTGGCGATATGCCGATCCTTGCGGTCCAGCGGCTGGCCGCGCTGGGCACAATTCCAGGAGAGCGACGAAAGCCGGCGCTCGATGGTTGAAACGGTGTTGGGCTTTTTGTCGCCAGTGGCCGTACCTGACGCGCAGGCGGCGATATAGAGCCCGACGACCTGAGGATCGGGCGGGAACATCTCGATGCCTTGGCGCCGGCACCAGCTCGAAAAATGCTTCCAGTCGGCTGCGTAGGCGCGGCGCGTGTTGGCCGAACTCGCCGCCTCGATATAATCGCGCGCGCGGCCGGCGAGCGCCTCAAGATGCGCAGGCAGGCTGGGATTGGCAATGGCTGGAAGGGGAGGGGACGAGGCTAGGTCGGCATCGCCCATCTGCATGACGATATCGACGATGTCGGGCATGTCGTCATCGCCGGAAGCAGCGGATGATCGTTGCGCGTCGCCAGCCATGCTCATGCCGCTTCGATATCCGTTTGGGAGAAGTCTTTGCCGATGAAAAGCAGCGGTTCATCCGCACGCTTTGCCAAAGCATAGGACAGGCAATCGGCAAAATTCAGCGCCGCCGGGTGGTGGCCCTTGCCGTAGGTCAGCCAACCCTGGGTCGCCAGATCAACCAATTCGGAGTCGACAGGAATGATGTCGGCCTCGATTTTGCGCAGCCAAAGATCGATCTCGGCCAATGCGTGTTCGCCGCGCCTGCTGACCAGCACCATGCGTGCCTCGAGCACGCAGGTTGCCGGGACCAGACGGATTGGGTCCAAGACCAGCGCTCGTTCCAGCCTTGCTGCCTCAGGCTCGCTCCGAAGGATCGCTACAACAGCTGAGGTGTCGATCACCATCAGTTAGGGATTCCATGCTCGTCATACCCGATGATCTCCTCGTCGCTGCGACTATCCAGTTCAGGCAATCGTGCCACTCTTTCTCGGATGGCGCGCAATTCTGCCAGCAGACGCTCCTGAGCGGTCTCTCCAAAGCCCAAGCGATGCAAGCGCTCGCTCAGGGCCTGATGAATGGCTGCTGTCTTACTGATACCCTGGCGGCGTGCGAGTTCGTCGGCGAGAGCCACGGTGGCCGGATTTTTGATGTTCAGGGACACGAAAGACTCCAAAATTCTACCTTTCTGGCGTATTCTACCATGGTTCCCTAGCCCTCGTAAACAACGAATGATAATGCAACATTATCGTTCGTTGTGGAGCTACGACGGGCGCGGCGGTTTGTTCGCATTATCGTTGCCAGAAGCGCCGCGCTCGTTCATCCTCATTGACGATGATTCTTCGCCCCAAGCCGTCGCTCCGCCACAATGCTCACCCTGCCGGGATCGAACTGGTCACCACCGTGGCGCCGGTGCCGTCCTGGTTGCGACGGGCGGTCGACGGCCCGCAAAGCCTTGACGAGGCTGCGGTTGTGGCAGGCGCAACGATCGGCGCGCTCGACGCTGTCGTGCGCCGGCAGGAGCGATGGGCCGGCGCCTGGCGGCAGCGCTTGGCGCTTTCGGCGGCTGCGGCAACTGCGAAGCAGGCCGGCCGCGTCGAGGATGACGGCGCCCTGCGTGACGCGGTGTGTCTGACCCGTCCCGGCGATGACGTCGGGCCGGCCGGCCGCATCCTGCTCGCCTGGCGCCGGCTGACTTTGCTGCCGGCAGAGGATCTGCTGACGGAAGCTGTGCTCGCCGCCGCGCTGGACGAACTCGGTCACGGAGGCGACGACGAGGCGGTGAGCGATCTGATCGAGGATCTCCGGCAGCTTTCCGGGGCGGAGGGCGTTGTCGCGGTGCTGACCGGCGCCTTCGCGGCTGCTGAGCGCCATGGCTTCGGACGCAGTTTCGGGTCCTGGCTCGCCGACGTCCTGCTCGCGCAACGGCTGGGCTGGCAATATGCGGTGCCGCTGCTGGGAGCGCAGTCGGGATCGGGCGGGTACACGCGTGGCGTGCGACCGAGAATAACCAGCCTGGCGGAGAGGGACCAGGGGCCAGGCCGGGAGAGCGTGCAGAGCCTCCTTGTGGCTCAGGCGCGCGCCGCGCTGCGGGCCGTCGAGCTTTCGGCCGAGCTCGATCGTCGTGCCCAGCGGCTCATCGCCGTTGCACCGAAGCTGCGGGCAAAGGGATCGGATGCTGTAGTCGAAAAACTGCTCTCCGACGATGCGATTGTCGCGTCCCAGCCCATTCCTGGCATGAGCGAGCGAGGTCTGCGGCGCCTGTTTGACAGGCTTGTCGACTTTGGCGCCGTGCGAGAATTGTCGGGTCGGCCGACCTTCCGGCTCTATGGGCTGTAGCGATGGCGGACCGGACGGGAACTCAGCGAAAGGATAACCAGCGCTTGCTGGTCGATACCGAACTCGAGCACCTGCCGTCGGAGCTGCGCTGGCGTGAATGGATGGGCCGGATTGAGGCGGTCATCTTCGCCGCCAGCGAGCCCGTCATGCGTGAGACGCTGGCGCGGGTCGTCGGAAAGAGCTGCAACGTCGATCTGATCATCGACGACATTCGCGAGGAACTGCGCAACCGGCCCTATGAGCTCGTGTCGGTCGCCGGAGGATGGCAGCACCGAACCAGGAAAGCGTTTGCCGACGTCATTCGCGGTGCATTTGGCACAGCAACGGGCCAGGGCGCGGATAGAACGCGGTCAAAACCCCTGTCGCAGTTCGAGGCGCTGGTGCTGATGTGCATTGCATACTTCCAGCCGATCACCCGTGGCGAGCTGTCATCCTTCTTCGGCAAGGAGGTTTCACGCGATCTGATTGGCGTACTGCGCGAGCAGGAATTCATCACCTCGGGACCGCGCAGCCCACAGCCCGGCGCCCCCTACACCTACGTGACGACCAAAGCCTTCATGTCGCACTTCGGTTTCGACACGCTGCGCGACTTGCCCGATTTCGAGGCGCTCGAGGACGCCGGACTGCTCAGCAAGGAGAAGCTGCTGGCGGGAGAAATTCCGGCCGGGCTGGCGAGCGAGGAGGAGGAAGGCGAAGAGGAACATTTAGAGGCTGACCGCGTTGAGGACCAAGTGCCCTAGAGGTCGTTGCGCCCTTGGCGAGAGGCGGCAATTCAGGGCCAGGACGACTGATCGTGCGGCAGCCGATGATCGGGATCATGGACCGCGACGCGATCCTCTTCGACAAGATTGGCCGAGAAGATCGCCAGATTGGTGCCGCCGGCATGGCGCAGCGACGGAAACAGGATACCGCGAAGCCCAGCCGTGATGACCAGGTCCGCGAGCTTCCACGATGGCGGGACCTTCCTGTCGATGCGGGCGATCTGGCGCCACGCACAATCCCATCCTTGCCAGATGTCGTCCCAGACATTTGGGTCGAACCCCTGCGAAAGGTCGGCGACCTCGGCGAGCGTGATCTTGTAGGCTGCAAGGGTGGCCGGCGGGATGATGCTGGCGCCCTGCTTGTATTCACCGAGGGCCGTTTGCGGCGCGCGTGACAGGTAAAGCGCCTCGACGCCCGGTCGATTGAAGCGGCCGCCGTCGATCGCCGCGCCCGCACCGCTGATGGGCAGGAATGCCCATTTGGGTGTCAAATAGCGGTGAAAGATCTCGTCCGGGCCGACGTGGGTGATTCTCACCCGCGCGCCCCGTTCTCGAGATCCCTGATGAAGGCCAGAACCGCCTCGACCTGGCCGTCCGCAACGAGCTCGGCCGCCGTGCGATGGCCATAGTCGGCGATGGGCTCGTTGCGATACCAGTAGATCGCCTTGTCGACGTTACCGGTGAGTTCCGTCGCGGCCGAAATCACCTTCACCATTTCGCGCATCCGGCCCTGCAGGCGTTCCGATGCGGGATTGCGCAGCGTGTTGCGATGAACACCGGTTAACTGCGCCAGGTTGGCCACCTTCACGCCGAGGGCCTGCGACAGGCGTTTCGGCGAGATATAGGGCGTGCGTGGTTCCTGCAAGCTATCGACAAAGCCTGAGACCACCGCGGAATGTGCGAGCTGTGCGTGGGTCATGGCAAATCTCCGACCTCTCATACGCACAATATATGCACATTAAAGCGCATAGCAAGTGAACAGAGGTCCTTTCTCATAGCGGTTGCCGCCCGGAAAATGCGGGCCGACTATCTCGGCGCCCTTCCGGTCGGGAGAATGACATGCTGGTCGGCATGGTGACCGACCGCGATATCGTGATGCGCGGTGTCGCCGAGGAGCGCTCAGCCGGCAACACGACCGTTCGCGAGGTCATGTCCGAGCATGTCTATGCCATTTGCGGATCAAGCGGATGATGCGCTTGTTGCCGATCCTGTGTTCGATGAAGCGAACCAGCCTTTCCTGACTGACCGTCCCGAAGAAGTTCTGGGTGTCGGCGTCTACGATCCAGTTCACCTCCCGTTGGTCAATCGCGATGTACAGGGCATCCAATGCGCCGTGTGGTCCTCTTCCGGGCCGGAACCCGTAGGAGAAACCGCAGAAGTCGCCTTCATAGATGCATTGAGCACCGTGACTGTTGCATCCTGAACGATCTTGTCTTCCAGTCGCTGTTTCCCATCCGCCTTCGGTATAACCCCCCGCTGGACTCGTTTGTGCAAATACTCAAGCCGAAGCTCGAGGGCGCTGACGAGCCCCTCTGGCATCTTCCCCATTCCGCCGCTACCACCCCTTGGCTGAGAAGCTCGCACAATCGGCGACCATCGCCCTCATACGCGTCAATCCGATGGTGGGGGCCTTTCACGAAGTCCAATTACTAGCGGAAGGGACAGCACACAGAGTCCCGCCATCATGAGGAACCCGGGCGGGCCATAGGCTCCATAAAGCTGACCTGATACCCAGACAAGGCCCGCGGTGGCCAGCCCCGGGCCGATCGCGTAAAGGGCCTGCGCCGTGGCGGCAAGATGTGCCGGCACGCTGCTGGCGATAACACGCATACAGGCAAGATGCAGCAGTGCGAAGGTAATGCCGTGAAGCGGTTGCACGAACGCAAGCATCCAGATCGCCGCCGTTTCCGCTTCCACGACCCAGCGCAGGATTCCGGCCACCGCGGCCAGAGCAGCGGCCCCGGCCACGCCAAGCCGGCGCAGCAGGATCGGCCCGACCACAACGAACACCACCACCTCCGCTCCGACGGCTTCCGACCAAAGTATGCTGCTCGCCGCCGTGCCGACCCCGGCCGCCGTCCAGCGGATGACCGAGAAGGTGTCATGCATTGCATGGCTGCCATAGATCAGCGCCGCAATCATGACGATGCGCCGGAAAGTCGGGAGACCGAGCAGCTCGCGCAGCCCGCCGATTACGCTTTGCCCGACCGGGTCCGCAGCCCGCTCGGCGCCGGTGTCTGATTCCGGCACCAGCGCGGCGGCAGCCAACGCTCCGGCGAGCAGCGCGGCGTACATCCATATAATCGCATCCAGCTCGAAAACTCCGAGCACCTGGCCAGCCGCGAGGGTGCCAGCAACGAAGGCCGCTGATGCCGCACCCCGCACCCAACCATACTCAAAACCCGGCTCGCGCACCGATGCGCGCGCCGCAAGGGCGTCGGCGAGGGTTGTGATCGGTGCCAGCCCGGCTGACTGGGCCAGATAGACGACCAACAGAAGAAAGACGCCTTGCACGGCAGCCAGCCCAAGCGTCGCCGCTGCCGCGATCCCGATGCAGACCGCCAGGGTGATGCGGAGGGCACCGAGAAGATCTGCAATTCGATTGGCGAGCGGTCCGGCAATCAGCCGGGCTGCGTTGCCTAGCCCGAACAGAACGCCCAGCTCTTCAGGTGTCAGGCCGCGCGCCTCAAAATACCGTGGCCAGAACGGGGACGCTGTCCCGAATGCAGCATACATTGCGGCATAGAGCGCTAAAAATGCCAGCAGCGGGCCAAGGCGTGCCATGCCAAAGTTCTGCCACGGACGCGCCTCGCGCTACAGGGGGGATCTGGAGAATGATGCTTCTTCTGCGAATAAACTCGGCCCCGCTGAAGCGGCTTCGACACGCCACGTTGACCCAGAATATGATCACCTTGATGCCGGCGCTCGATGCCATGCCGGAATGCCCGCACCCCGCGAACATTCCGCAAAGATCAGGACCTAGGCCCTCAAGCCTTGCCTAGCCCGAACGTCACGATGGGTGATCTTCCCGGGAACATATTAGCAATTCGAGAGTTGGCGTCGGTGCAATACAAGGAGAGGTGTGCGCGTCGCCCGCTTTCGTTGAAGGCCGACTTTTCACTTTCACGATGTCCTGCAAAAATGAAGATCGCCCAGATTGCACCTCTTATCGAATCTGTACCCCCCAGGCTCTATGGCGGGACCGAGCGCATCGTTTCATATCTGACGGAAGAGCTGGTTCGACAGGGCCACGAGGTGACCTTGTTCGCCAGCGGTGATTCACGCACTTCGGCCGAACTGGTGGCGTGTTGCGATGTTGCACTGCGCCTGAATCCCAAGTCCCAAAACCATATTCCCTACCACATCATGATGCTTGAACAGGTCCGTAAACGGGCGGATGAATTCGATGCACTGCATTTTCATGTCGATGTTCTCCACTTTCCGATAATTCGAGAGTTCGCGCAGCGAACCGTTACCACGCTTCATGGCAGGCTCGACCTTCCGTTCCTGGCGCGGCTTTACGCGATGTTCGACGACATTCCGCTGGTCTCGATTTCCGATGACCAGCGCCGGCCCATGCCGCCGGTCAATTGGCTCGGAACGGTCTACCATGGCCTGCCGCGTGATATTCTTCCATTCCGGCGGAAAGCCTCGGGATATCTGGCATTTCTTGGCCGCATCTCACCGGAAAAGGGCCCGGAAGTGGCGATAGAAATCGCCGCCCGCGCTGGAATGCCGCTGAAGATCGCGGCCAAAATCGACGCGGTTGACCAATCATTTTGGGCGGAGCGAGTTGAGCCCCTGGTGCTTCGATATTCGAATGTCGAGTTCATTGGCGAGATCGATGAGCAGCAGAAGGCGGAGTTTTTGGGCAATGCGACAGCGCTGCTGTTTCCGATCGACTGGCCCGAACCGTTCGGCCTTGTAACCATCGAGGCAATGGCCTGCGGCACCCCGGTGATAGCCTTCAACCGCGGCGCCGTTCCAGAGGTCATCGATGATGGCGTGTCCGGATTGATAGTGGACAGCGTCGACGAAGCTGTGGAGGCTGTACGGCGGATAGGCGGTCTCGATCGCGCACGGGTACGGGAAACTTTTGAAAGGCGGTTCATGGTCGGGCGCATGTGCAGCGACTATATGGAGGTCTACCGCTCGCTCGCCGGCAACAAGCGATTTGCATTTGGCTCTCGAAATGGCCGCGCTGAAATGCAGCTGGTCAGGCCTGTTTGACCGAACCGGCCTAGAACCGATCGGCTTCGAGCCGCTTTTGATCGCGCTCTACAACAGAATTCGCCAATCATTCGCCAAGAATTCGAACGAGGCTCTCCGCGATCGCGCGCCGAGTGCGGGATTGATGCGAGACGCTGTGGATGAGGATGGTTCGGCGCCGGCCTTGATGGGCAAGCATGTGTGCCTGCGCCGCCCAAGTCTCCACCGCCCAAGTCTCTTTCGAACAGGAGGGCTGACATGACCACTGAAGTCGAAGAACGCAAGCTTGATCCAGCTGTGGCTCTCCCGGCGCTCGACGAATCGGCGCCGCGCGAGCCGCATAGGCAATTTGCTCTCAAGCACGAGGACTGCTTCATCGTCGCGGACAGCTATGGCGACATACGAGGCACCGGCGACGGACTTTTCCGCGACGACACGCGTGTGCTGTCGCGCTTCCGTCTGTTCATCGGCGGCCGCATGCCCTCACTGCTTGGCGCCTCGCTATCGCAAGATAACATCCTATTCACCGCCAATCTTACAAATCTGGCCACCATCGGGCCGAACGGTAGTGAAACGCTGCCGGGCGTCGTGCACATCGATCGGACCCGGTTCATCTGGCAAGACCGCATGTTCGAGCGCGTCATCTTCACGAATTACTCCGCGCGCGAGGTGCTGCTGCCGGTCCGGTTCGACTTCGACGCCGATTTCCGTGACATGTTTGAGGTGCGCGGCACTACGCGCAGCCGGCGCGGTCGCGCGCATGACGCGCTAGTGGGCGAGTCAAGAGTGACGTTTCGCTACGAGGGTCTCGACAATGTGGAGCGCCAATCCGTCATCGCGTTTTCGATGACGCCCCATCAGATGCACCCCAATCACGCCGAGTTCCTCATTGTGGTGGGGATGCGCGACAGCAGAGCGCTCCATCTGGAGGTCGGTCACAGCGAGGAAATCCCGTCCAGTGATCGCTTCCGCGCGGCCGCGGCGCGAGCGCGGTTTGCCATGCGCTCAAAGCGTCGACAGGGCGCCACCGTCTTCAGCTCCGGCCGCGTGTTCAATGACTGGCTCACGCGCACGCGCGCCGACATAGCGTTGCTGACCACTGATCTGGAGACCGGGCCTTATCCGTACGCCGGTATTCCCTGGTTCTCGACCGCCTTCGGCCGCGACGGCGTCATTTCCGCCTTGCAAATGCTGTGGCTCAACCCTGACCTTGCCCGCGGGGTCCTGGCGTTCCTTGCCCGCTATCAGTCGACAGAGACTTCGATATTTGACGATGCCGAGCCCGGCAAGATCATGCATGAAACGCGCAAGGGGGAGATGGCTGTGCTGCGAGAGCTACCGTTCGGCCGCTACTACGGCGGCGTCGACACCACTCCGCTCTATGTTTACCTGGCCTGGTCCTATGCCGATCGCACGGGCGATGACGAGTTCGTCGATCGCATGTGGGACTCGCTGTGTGCGGCCATCGCGTGGATGGAGGAGGTAGGAGCCCGCAACGGAGAGGGTTTCGTGACCTACAGCAGGGCGGCAGATACGGGGCTTTTCAACCAGGGCTGGAAGGACAGCGCAGACGCTATCTTCCATAGCGATGGGACGATACCCAGGGGACCAATCGCACTGGTCGAGGTGCAAGGTTACGTCTTCGCAGCCTATCAAGGCATGGCTGCGCTGGCCGCCAAGCGCGGCGATGTCGCCAAGGCAGCGCACTGGAGCGGCATGGCAGAAAGGATCCGCAACGCAGTGGAGACGCAGTTTTGGATGTCAGACCGCAATTTCTATGCCTTGGCAATCGACGGCGAAGGCAAGCAATGCGCGGTGCGCGCCTCCAACCCCGGTCACCTGCTTTATGTCGGGCTACCGTCAGCTGAACGGGCGCAATCAGTTGCCGAGCAGCTGTTATCAGCCCATCTCCACAGCGGTTGGGGCGTTCGGACTTTGGCCGACGACGAGCTTCCATTCAATCCGATGTCCTATCACAACGGCTCGATCTGGCCGCACGATACGGCAATCTGTGCCGCTGGGCTCGCCCGCTACCAGGAGCGCACCAGTGTCGTGAAGCTTATGAGCAGCATGTTCGAGGCGGCGGTCCGTTTCAACATGCGGCTCCCGGAGCTATTCTGCGGGTTTACGCGTGCGATCGGTGATGCGCCAGTGGCCTATCCCGTGGCTTGTCTGCCACAGGCATGGTCCGCCGGATCCGCCTTCATGATGCTGCAAGCCTGTCTGGGGATTCGGATCGATGGTTGGAAGGGCGAGATCAATGTCGAACGCCCTCGGCTGCCGATAGGCATCGACAACATCGTCCTCCGGCACTTAGCGGTCGGTGACGTGAAGGTCGACCTCACTTTTCAGCGCGTCGGCGACCGCATCGTCTGCTATCTCGACGAGCGACACGAGGGCCTCGTGCCGCTGGTTGTGCGCTCTTAACTGTGGGCGGCTGCAAAAAAATGGTCGTGCATCAGGCAACCGAGCCCCACCCGACCGGGCTCCAGAGCGGTTGTACGTCTTTTTGGCGAAGGGCGGTTTCGGTAAGATAGCCGGAGCGCAGGCCGTGGGCGGAGAAGGCTTGCGGCTCGAGCCCGGCCTCGGCGACGCGGCGCTTCAGCACCAATTCGGCAGCCTGCAAGGGTTTGTCCGATTCCGAACAGTTAGGCGGAGGCTAGGCCGAAGTGACTTTGCTCCTCCTCGCCGTAAGCACCGTGTGTGAGTTTTATCATTCCAACGCGATCGACGATTGCGATCTCGCCGCGTTTGGCGTGAACCAGCCCCCGATGTTCAAGCATTTGGAGGGCGGTGGTAACGCCGGGGCGCCGGGCACCAAGCATGGTCGCCAGAAATTTATGCGTCAGGTAGATCTTGTTTCCTTCGGCGCGGTCTTGGACCATCAGCAGCCAGCGGGCCAACCGCTCCTCGATTTTGGAATGGCCGTTGACCAGCGCGGTCCGGGACGAGTGCACGAGGAACGCGTGGGCATAGCGAAGCAGCGACTCGCGAAGGGACTGGCTTGCTGCAATCGCAGCGCGAAGGTCTTCAACGGGCAGAATCCAGCCATTGCCGGCGACCTGGATATAGGTTTCATTGGGAGATCTGTCTTGGCCGAGGATAACGGCAACCCCTGTCATGCCATCGTGGCCGACGATGCCGACTTCGCTTTGCCGCCCACCGGTCATGGTGGCGACCACCGATGCAATGCCCATCTCTGGAAAATACACACGCTCGATCGGCTGATATGCGACCTCCAACTGGTCTTTGATGTCGAGTTCGACGTGATGTTACCCGGACACCGATTGCAGGCCATTGCTAACGACCGCTCCTTATGATTGGGAAATTTTCTTCGGAGGTGAGTTCGATCTCGCCTTTGACTGCGGTAATTCAAATGGGCCGAAAGATATCGACGCGGTGCTAGTGTTGCAATCGTTCGGCACCCCAGTTTGCTCTCCAAAGCTGCTGGAGAGAGGGGTGCCACTAACCTCTCCTGCCGACCTGGTTCACCATAACCTGCTGCATGAAACGTCTGATCGGCACGATTGGAAAGTTTGGGCTGGGCGATTTGTGCCGAACCTTCTTGACGTGAACTCGGGTGAGGTCTTTCCCAGTGCCGATATGGCCTATCGTGCCGCGGCCATGGGCCAGGGCGTCGCGATCGGAGACCTTCTCTGTGCTCCACGAAGAGATCACCAAGGGAGAACTGGTCCTGCCGTTCAAGGACATGCAGATCTCTGACGACACGGAGGCCTATTACTTGTGTTGCAGAAGAGATTGCTGGACCGACCCTCGTATCGCCGCATTCCATCAGTGGGTATCGGCCGAGGCAACGTGGTCCTGAAGGCCGGGACGGTCAGGCGCGCCCCAAACGGCGACAATCGGGCGCGGCCATTTAAGTCGCATAGCATCGTATCCTGGAACTTCGAGGTGTCTACTCATAGAACACTGCATGGGGATGCCTTCAAGATCGTCCAGACACTACACGGTCACGTACTGGTTGCGCCTTGCCAGATGTGGCCAGCGTTCTCGCTGTTGGCGGACCACGGCAATTGTCCGCGAATGCGGCTAACGCTTCGAACTGGCGATTGAAACAGCTGGCCTGGAAACCCGCGCGAAGGGGGGCTTCCCACCTGCGCAGTCCGTGGAGCTTAGCGCATTAGATCGGCGTACAAACGCAGCGGGAACTTTTAGCCCCTCGCGTCCATTTCCTGATCGATGCCCTGGAGAGTTCCGCCATGAATGTCAGCGATGAAAGGACTGTATCGCTTTGGGCGGCAACCGAAGTCGCGCCTGAGGCGGTTCCGCTCGAGCGGAGTGAACAGGTCGATGTCGTGGTCGTCGGATCTGGTATTGCCGGACTGTCGGTCGCCTACGAACTGGCCGTCGCCGGGCAAAAGGTGGCAGTGCTTGATCGCGGCCGGATCGGAAGCGGCATGACGGCACGCACCACCGCGCATCTGTCATCGATCTGCGACGATTATTTTTCGGAACTGATCAAATTGCGCGGCGAGGAACTGGCGCGGATTTACTACCGAAGCCAGTCGGCCGTTATCGCCCGTATCCAAGCAATCCAAGAGGCGGAGGGTATAGCGTGTGATTTCCGCCGCCTCGACGGCTTTCTGTTTCCGGCGTCAGGCAGAAAGGAATCCGTCATCGAGCGCGAACTGGACGCCGCTCTGAAGATCGGAGTCGACGTCGAGAAAATCGTGGGCGTGCCGCTTGCTGGGTTTTCGGACGCGCCCGTCCTTCGTTATTCCAATCAGGCGACATTCCACCCGCTCAAATATCTCCGCGGGCTGGCTGCCGGCATCCGCGCGCGCGGCGGCGCGCTTTATGCGGATACCATCGTCGACAAACTCGAGGAGACTGACGGCGGCGTGCGCGTAACCACGGTCTCAGGCTTTGCCGTGTCTGCCAAATCGGCCGTTGTCGCCACCAACTCGCCGATCAACGATCGGGTGGCGCTCCACACCAAGCAGGCGCCGTATCGGACCTACGCGATGGCATTCGAGATCGCGCGCGACATTTTGCCGGATGCACTCTATTGGGACACGCTGGACCCCTATCACTACGTCCGTCTGCAGCCTGGCGAAGGCAAGACCGACTTTCTGATCGTCGGTGGTGAGGATCACAAGACAGGGCAGGCCGACGACGCCGACGACCGCTTCGCTAGCCTGGCGGCCTGGACCAAAGGGTTGGTGCCCGATATCGGCGCGGAAGCCAATCGATGGTCCGGGCAGGTAATGGAGACCGTCGATTACGCCGGATTCATCGGCCGTAATCCCGGCAACGGGCACGTCTTCGTTGCTACCGGCGATTCCGGTCAGGGCATCACCCATGGGGTTGTGGCCGGCCAATTGATTTCCGACCTGATCCTGAAAGGGGAAAGCCCCTGGCGGGAACTTTACGAACCCTCTCGCAAGACGGCACGCGCGATCGGCGATTATTTGGCGGAGAATGCGACAGCGATCAGGAGTTTTGCCGAGTATGTCGCGCCTGGTGAAATTGATGCCGCCGATAAGCTGCGGCCCGGACAGGGGGCTATCGTCCGCCAGGGGCTTACCAAAGTCGCTGCCTTTCGCGATGAGGACGGCACGCTCTACAAGCGATCGGCCGCATGCACCCATATCGGTTGCCATGTCCATTGGAACTCGCTGGAACGCTGCTGGGACTGCCCCTGCCACGGCTCGCATTTTGCCGTCGATGGCACGGCTTTGAACGGACCGGCCGTAGCGCCCCTGGCTTCGATCGAATAAGCCAATCGGCGTTCGCTTGTGTATTGGCGCCGAAGCACCGGCCAGCGCAAATGACGCCTATGACGTAGATATCACTGGTCATAAAAGGCTACATCGATGCAGTTGTGATCTCTAGCTTCTCGACAAGACGAGAGACATCAGTCGCCCATAATCAGCTCAAGGTCATGGCTCGGATTCGAAGCACAACATTTGGCGAAAATGCGCGACAACCGAAGGAACATTTATCGAGTTTTACGGGGTTAGAAAGACTGGCCCGCGATCAGGTGCCAACAGGTGATACCGGCGGGCTTTTGGGAGGAAGTCAGGATCCGTGTCACGCCTTCAATTCATATTTCGCGCCGTCGCGCGTTGCAGTTCGGCTTGGGAGCAACCCTCGCCACCACCACGGGCCTGACGCCGGTTTCTCGCGCCTATGCCCAGGAGGACGTGCAGGACGAAGACATTTTCCGCTTTGCGCTCAACCTCGAATATATGGAGGCTGAATACTATCTCCGCGGCACCACCGGAAAAGGCATCGACGCAGCCGATGCCGGCTCGAAATCCGGCGACGTCGTTGGCGGAAAGCAAGTCTCGTTCGAGACGCCGGCCATCGGCGAATTCATGCAGGAAGTTGCGGAAAAGGAACTCGCGCACGTCCGATTTTACCGCAAGACGCTTGGAAAGAACGTCGTCGACAGGCCGGCCATCGATTTCGACGCAGGGTTCAAAGCCGTCGCGGAAGCGGCTGGTCTCGGTGCGGACTTCGACCCCTTCGGCAATGAGACGAACTTCGTTCTCGGCGGGATGTTGTTCGAGGATGTCGGCGTCACCGCCTATGCGGGTGCGGCGACAGTTCTAAAGAACAAGGATTTTCTCGCCGCCGCTGCAGGCATTCTTGCGGTCGAAGCCTATCACATGGGAATGGCGCGATCGACGCTATACCGGAAGGGAGAGGAAGCCTGGAAGGCCGCCAACGCTGTCTCCGATGCCCGAGACAAAATCGACGGATCGGACGATAAGGACCAGGGGATCCAGGTGGACGGCAAAGCCAACATCGTTCCTTCAACGCCGGACGCAATCGCCTTCACCAGAAAACCGCAGGAGGTGCTCCGGATCGTCTATCTCAACGACAAGGACGGAGTGAGCAAGGGCGGCTTCTATCCGGAAGGGATGAACGGCACGCTCAAAAGCACCTGAGCCGCTCGCGACAGGCGATCAGATCGCCGGAAGACGCGGGGCGGGTTCACGAGCGCAATGATCGTGGCAATACGTCTGCATGACGATCCCGGTGCAAAACCTGCCGCTGGAGCCCAGGACAGGATTGGATGACCGTCCGGTTTGATTTCGAGCCGCGACCTTGCGGCGTAAACGGCAAAGTCAGGAAATGGCGCGTCCCGCGGGTAGCAATCGGCTCGATGGAACGACCGCTTCGGGACCAACCAGACGATGCTGCTCTTGTGCTCGTCGGGTGAGCCGGGCTACCGTCCGCTCGCCCTGTCCGTCCTGCGCCTCGAGGCCCTCGAGGACGGACGGGTCGCGGAGGTCGTCGACTTCGAGGTGCCGATGAGTTTTCCGCTGCCGCGCGGTTTCAACAAGGACGAGGTCGAACATAGGGAGGTCGGATGGAGGTCGCGACTGAGCAGGAGTGGCAGGCCGCCCGCAAGGAGCTGCTGGCGGCCGAGCGGGAGCTGGCGGCGCACGAACGGCGCGTCACCAAGCAGCGGCGTGAGTTGCCCTGGGTTCCGAGCACTACGCTTTCGCCACCGACGACGGGCCGAAGTCCTTGCCGGAGCTGTTCGATGGCCGCGCGCAGCTCCTCATCTATCACCTGATGTTCGGGGAGGACTGGAAGATGGCGTGCCCGGGCTGCACCTCGGTCGGCGATGGGCTGGGCGGCATGGTCACGCACGTGAACGACCGCGACGTGACGCTCATCGCGATGTCGCGGGCGCCGCTGGAGAAGCTGGTGGCGACTAAGGCACAGCGCGGGTGGACGATGCCCTACGTGTCTGCCTACGGCGACGACTTCCTGTTCGACTACGGCTTCGCGTTCCGCCGGGAGGAGATGTCCGGAATCGTCCGCGACGAGTTCGACATGGGGCAGCTGCTCCGATGTTGCTGATGGCCGGCGACTTCGTGCTGGTTCCGGAAATCTTCTCGTTCACGATGAGCAGCCTGGAACCGCCGCCTCGCGGAGCCCTTGCCCAACGTCTTGAGACCAGCCCGGGTGTCTTCCGGCTCGGTGACCCAGAAGCGACCGCCGAAATCAAGGCGATGGTTGGCCATTGTGCCTTTGGCTCGGATGACAAGACTCTTCTCGTCTCGTTGCTACCAGAGGTTATCCACGTCCAGGGCGAAGAGCGGCTGATGATGCTGGTCGGGATGATAAACGACGAAACGAGAGCCGACCGGACCGCCCGTGAGATGGTGCTTCACCGGTTGTTGGAGGTGCTGTTGATCGAAGCTTTGCGTTCAACGGCAAGCGCCGCGGCCCCACCCGGTCTCCTGCGCGGTATGGGCGATCCGCTGCTGGCACCGACCTTGCGCCGGATTCACGCGGATCCAGGTCGCAGCATGACGGTGGAAACACTCGCGCGGGATGCTGCCATGTCCCGTTCGACCTTCTTCGATCGTTTCCGGAGGGAGGTTGGCGTGGCCCCGATGGAATACGCGATCGGCGGCGCATGGCGCTGGCGAAGGAATTCCTTCGCAAGGATGTTGCCACGGCGGAGATTGCGCAACGCGTCGGTATGGCTCGGCAAGCGCCTTCAGCGTCGCGTTCAGTCGGCATGTGGGAATGCCGCCCGGCGCCTATTCGCGGGTAAACACCGCTGGGTAACGCCGGCCCGATTGCAAAATGTGGAGCAGGCTGCTTTGGCCCCTCACTTGCCGATGTAGGTCGCCAGTTCATCGGGCGTTCCGTTGGGAAAAGCCTGCTTCAGAAAATCCAGGAAGGCAGAAACGCGCGCGCTCAACAGACGCCGCGACGGGTAAAGCGCCCACAGCGCGATCTCGGAACCTTCGATATCACCCCAGTGCAGCAAAGTGCCGTCGGCCAGGTCGTGACTCACCAGCGAAATCGGCATACGAGCAGCGCCTACGCCGGTTCGCACGGCATCCCGAACCATGATGAGGGACGACAGTGCGAGAATGGGCTCGATCCCGATCGTCGCGGATCCTTCTGAAGTCACGACGTTCCAGGTCTGCCGATCGCTGGCCCCACGCACGACACCTGGCACCGAGAGATCTGCGGCCGGCCGGAGCAGATCGGGGCTTGCCACGACGACCAGGCGATCATGCAGAAAGGCTCGGCCGACAAGACTTTCGTCTGGGTCTGGATTGACCCGGATGACCAGATCATAACCTTCCTCGATCATGTCCACGGCTCGGTCCTCTGTCGTGACTTCCAACCGCACGTCGGGATATTTCAATGCAAAGCCCGCCGCGATCCTGCCCATGGCTGTCTGCGAAAACAGCAGCGGCGCGCTGATCCGTAACCTGCCGCGCGGCTTGTCCCCGCCCGCCGCGATGGTGGCCGCCGTTTCGTCGAGCTCCGTCAGCAGAGAGGCTGTCCGCTCATGAAGGGCGCGTCCTTCCTCAGTGAGTTTGAGGTTGCGCGCGCCACGTTCAAAGAGCCGAAGTCGAAGGGCAGCCTCCAGTTCCGTAACCCGTCGGGACAAGGTCGCTTTGGGACGGCCGGACGCCCGCGACGCTTTGCCGAAGCCACCGTGACGCGCGACAACGTTGAAATCGGCAAGGGCGACGAGATCCATAATCGTTCCACCTGTGAGACGAACTGTCCAAATTAACAGCCTATTGGTTTAAGAATGAACCAGCCATATTCCGGGTGTCAAGCAATACCAACCCGGAGAAAATCCAATGACCATTCTCGTTACCGGCGCCACCGGCAATATCGGCGGCCAAGTCATCCATCACCTCGTCGACCGCGGCGCTGATGTCCGCGCTCTCGTCCGCGACCCCTCCAAGGCCAATTTTCCGGCAGGTGTTGCCGTCGTCAAAGGTGACTTCCTGGACGTCGACTCCCTACGTACCGCCTTCGACGGTGTCTCGACGCTCTTCCTGCTGAACGCTGTCGCACCAGACGAGTTCACCCAGGCTTTGATCGCCCTCAACGTCGCCCGCTCGGCTGGCGTCGAACGGATCGTCTACCTGTCAGTCATTCACCCGGACGTCTACGTGAACGTGCCGCACTTCGCCGGCAAGTTCGGCGTCGAGCGGATGATCGAGCAGATGGGCTTTCACGCTACCATCCTGCGCCCGGCCTACTTCATCCAGAACGATCTGACGATCAAGGACGTCATCGCTGGCTACGGCGTTTACCCGATGCCCGTCGGCGACAAGGGGCTTGCCATGATCGACGTTCGCGATATCGCGGAGGTTGCTGCCCTTGAGCTGCTGCGCCGCGAACAGGCCGCACAGCCGCTCCCGATCACTCGCATCAACCTGGTCGGTCCCGATACCCTTACCGGAGCGGATATCGCCGCGATCTGGTCGGACGTGCTCGCTCGCCAGAGCAACTATGGCGGCGGCGATACGGCTGCCTTCGAGCAGAACCTCAAGCAGTTCATGCCGCCATGGATGGCCTACGACATGCGCATGATGGGCGAGCGATTTTTGACCGATGGCATGCTGCCCGAGGGCAGTGATGTCGAGCGCCTGACGACGCTTCTTGGACGTCCGCTCCGCTCCTACCGCGACTTTGCCTCGGAAACCGCCGCCTCTGCCTGAGGCAATCAGCCACAATTTCAAACAACAAAGGACCATCAACATGATCTATTCGACCGCAACCGTCCCGGTGAATCCGGAAGGCGAAACAAAGCTCACCCGGGAGCAAGTATGGAACGGTTTGGAACTGAAGGCGCGCGACGCGCGCCTGTTCCTCCCGCCGGGTCTCTGCACCCGCTGCAATGTCGTGGAGGAAAGTGATACCCACTTCGTGCGCGAAGCCACCATCGCCGGCTCTGACATCAGGGAGATCATCACCCTCGAGCCGCAGAGCAAGGTCACCTTCTTCCAGGCGACCGGCCCACGCGAAGGCGCCATTATCAATGAGCTTTTCGAGGACGAAGCCGGCGCACTGCAGCTGAAGTTCTACTGCTACCTCGGCCTGCGCGGCAAGGAGGCTGATGGCCCAGAGGAACAGGCCGAGCAGACGCAGTTCGACAGCGACAAGGGCTACAAGTCGGCCCTGCTGTCGACGCTGAAGCGGACCCGCGAACTGCTCGCAGAGGGCCGCCTCTGATTATCACCAGCATCCAAACCAACAGGGCGGCCTCCTGAGAGGCGCCAGGCTTTCAAGAGGACCAAAATCATGACCACACCCGTTGTCCCTGAAACACGTTTCGCCGCCGTACCGAATATCCTGGTGCTCGGTGCCACCGGGCCGACCGGCCGCCATATCGTCAGCCAGGCCGTAAGCCGCGGCTACGATGTCACCCTCCTGGTGCGCTCGCCGGAAAAGGCCGCAAACATGAGGGAGTGAAGATTGTCGTTGGAGACGCCCGTGACGAGAAGGTGTTGCGCCAGGCCTTCAAGGGTCGCGATGCCGTGATTAGCGCACTCGGCACACCCGCAAGCCCATTTCGCGAAGTCACCCTTCTTTCGACCGCGACCCGAGCGCTTGTCAGCGGCATGAAAGCGGAACACGTCTCGCGTCTCGTCGCCATCACCGGTATGGGCGCTGGGGACAGCGCAGGGCACGGCGGTTTCCTCTTCGACAAGCTGATCTTCCCTCTGCTCCCGCGCAAGGTTTACGCCGACAAGAATCGTCAGGAGGCAATCATCAAGGGCAGCGATCTGGATTGGACTATTGTCCGTCCTTCAGTTCTCAACAACAAGCCTGCACGCACCACGATCCAGACGCTCACGAACTTGAACCAGTTCCGCGGAGGCTCCATTTCGCGCGAAAACGTTGCGGCCTTCGTGCTGGATCAAGTCACCACGGATCGGTGGCTACATAAGTTGCCGTTGATCACCGGGTAGGGTTGGCTTGAACGGCCTATCAAAGCGAAAACCGCCAGCGCGACGATTGCGGTCAAACGAGCCGCGAACGCATAGCTGCACTGCACAAAAATTAAGTGCAGCGTGATTCGTGCATACAGACTTCAGTTGATGCACATGGCGGCTTCCTCCCAGGTCCGCCGCAGCAGCTGTTCCCCTCTGGAGGTCCATGACCTTCACACGTTATGGGCCGCGGTTTTCCGTCGGCCCTTTTTTCTTTTTCAGAACCAGGTCGCAATGGCGTTGCGGACGCTGAAGGAAGGCGGGGCAAAGCCCCGCGATCGTCCTATTCGAAGGCTGCCATTTGGACAGTTGCGGCCTTTTGGTCGACCGAGTTTGCAGGCTGCTCGACCGGGCGAGCGTAGGGCTTCCAGGTTTCGCCTGTGATGTCCTCGTAAGCCGAGACGGCACCTTCGGCTGCCATGCGAAGCACGTGGGCCTGCAGGCCCATGTCGGCTGCGAACTCGCGCTTGCGTTGGGCGCGATTATCGAAGCCTACCGGGCCGTCCAGGTCCTCGTCTCTGGTATCGAGAGTTTCGTGGTCAGATCACGGGCCTCGCTGACCGCGCGGCTGTAGAATTGCCCGGCGCCGTCGGCGGAGCCGACTAACGACCCGACGATGCGCTGCATGCATGGCCAAATCAGGACGATGCCGATCACCAGGACTACGCTGGCCGTCATGGCGATCGACCGAAGCAGCCCCGGGCCAAAGCGGGGCACGGCGAGCTGCTTCGAATAGTAGCGGTTTTCGGCTTCGGCGTTCATCGGCGACCGACGAGCCGAAGTTTGAAGGTTCGCGGCAACGAGACTGTAGATGTCCATGACGTCCTCCGGTCCTAGGTTCATCACAGACATCCTGACACGAGCAGCGGCTTTGACCTGTCATGCGCGCCGACGACAGGAGCCGAATTCCAGTCACATCCGGAGATGGACATCCCCGAGCGGCGCGCCAAACATCAAAAGCTGTGGAGTGTCGGCTCTCAGTGAAGCGAACCTTCGAGTGACCGCTACCGGCTCAAGTTGACCAAACCGGACCTTGCTGGGCCGATTTGGCGGCTCGTAAGCAGACGTTGACCGAAACCAGTGACTTTGACCCTCTCGCGACCCACGGAAAGTTGAACGTCTCTCCCTAAGCTGACACTCAAGAACACGCGTCGCAGCAGCCGGATTGGCTGGACGGAGCCAAGTATGATCACCCAATGTCGGATTGAAGCCTCCCGATCGTCCTCGATAAGAACCAGCTTGACGGAAGAATATCGAGGAGGAGGAGAGTTCTAATGGTGAACAAGGAGCGTGACGCTGAGGCACACATCCAGGCGCTTATCGAGCGCTGGGCGAACGCCGTGCAGCAGCAAGACCTGGAGACGATCATGGCGGATCACGCGACGGACCTCGTGATGTTCGATGTCCCACCCCCGAACGAACTTCGTGGAATTGAGGCTTACCGGGATAGCTGGGGTCCGTTCTTCGACCACTTCAAATACGGCGGCGTTTTCGCGATCGAGCGGCTGGATGTCACGGCGGGCGACCGGGTTGCTTTTGCAACCGCATCGCTGCGGTGCGGTACGAAGGACGAGCTTGAAAAGGATCCGGCAACCCGCCTTCGCCTTACCGTCGGATTGCGGAAAGAGGGTGACCGCTGGATCATCGCTCACGAACACCACTCGTACCCATACAAGTCGGACTGAGCAGCGCATCGGAGTAATCCAGCGATCGAAACAGCGGTGGCAATTGACCAGCCGCTTGGCGGACAAGGAGATCAAGGAATGCCGTCAGAGAACAAGATCGGTACAATTTCCGACCCAGGTGGTGCGACTGGCGGTGCCGTAGCGTGTGCTCTCGAGCTCGGTGAGGCCGTCACGAGCGACATAACCGCGCCCAGAGCGACACGCCGCGAATGGTTCGGGCTCGCAGTTATCGCGCTGCCGTGCCTGCTCTATTCCATGGACCTGACGGTTTTGAACTTGGCTGTGCCGCGTTTGAGCGCCGACTTGAAGCCGTCGAGTTCGCAACTTCTCTGGATCCTAGACATTTACGGCTTTCTGCTTGCCGGATGCCTGATCACGATGGGCACGTTGGGCGACCGCATCGGCCGCCGCAGACTGCTTTTGATCGGCGCGGTGGCATTTGCAATAGCTTCGGTCTTCGCAGGGCTCTCCACAAGTGCCGGAATGTTGATCGTTTCGCGTGCGCTGCTCGGGATTGCCGCGGCGACGCTTGCACCGTCCACCCTTTCGTTGATCCGCAACATGTTTCTCGACCCGAGGGAGCGTACGGTTGCGATCGGCGTCTGGATCGCCAGCTTCTCTGCGGGCTCTGCCATCGGTCCGTTGGTCGGGGGCATCCTGCTGAGCTATTTTTGGTGGGGCTCCGTGTTCCTCGTGGCGGTACCGGTCATGGTTGCGCTGCTGGTGCTTGGTCCGATGGTCCTGCCCGAGTATCGCGATCCTGAAGCGGGTCGGCTCGACATCTTGAGCGCTGCGCTATCGCTTGTCGCCGTGCTTTCGGTGATATACGGCATCAAGGATATCGCCGAACACGGCCTCCGCCCGGAGGCGGCGTCCGCCATTCTCTTCGGTGTGACTGTCGGCGCGGTTTTCGCCGTGCGCCAACCGCGGCTGAGAAACCCCTGATCGATCTGCGGCTCTTTCGCTCGCGCCTTCAGCGCTTCATTGGCGGTCAACGTTCTCGGCTTCTTCGTCGCGTTTGGCTCGTTTCTCTTCATCGCGCAATACCTGCAACTGGTGCTGGGGATGGGACCGTTTGTAGCGGGCCTGTGGACCGTGCCTTCCGCCGTTGCTTTCATCGCCGGTTCGATGCTGACGCCAATCGCGGTTGGCAGGGCTCGCCCGGGCTATGTGATGGCGGCCGGCCTTGCGCTTGCGGCAGCCGGATTTCTCATTCTCACCCGCAGTGGTGGTCAGGCCGATCTCGCGATCGTCGTCATAGGCTATAGCGTCTTCTCCCTAGGTCTTGCGCCGGTGTTCACGTTGGCCACCGACCTCATCGTGGGGACCGTTGAACCCGAGCAAGCCGGTGCGGCCTCCGGCATCGCGGAAACCAGCAGCGAATTGGGTGGCGCGCTCGGCATCGCGATCCTTGGCAGCATCGTCACCGCCATCTATCGCAGCGGCATGACCGGGATGGTTGCGGACGGGGTATCCGAGCAAGAAATCAGTGTTGCCAAGGACACGCTGGGAGGCGCCGTGGCAGCTGGGCTCGCCTTGCCGGAGGCGCTCGGTTCCGATCTGCTCGGCAAAGCGCGGGAGGTGTTCACTCAGGCGTTCCAGATGACTGCCGGCATCTGCGCGTTGGTGGCGCTGGCTGCAGCCATCCTTGCGGTGGTCTTGCTGCAAAACGTGCGAGCACAGTCTGAGGCTGGACAGTAGCCAGCGAAATCTACGACACCGATTGAACCTTGAGCCCCAAGCACGACACGGTGTCATCGAACAGGAGGAGGATACTCATGGCGGTTCTCAAAACATCAGAGCCTGAAGGTCCAGACGAGACAACTCCCCGGCCGTGGGCGCGAAAGATCGCCGCGATCAGGAAAGCCGGACGGATCGTCGCCCTGACCGGGGTCATACTGCCGCTTCTCATGATCGGCGGGATGAAGTTCACGACGGTCGAGATCGAGGCGTTGAGACCGCTGATCGGCGGCACGCCTTGGCTCGCCTGGATGTATCCAGTCTTTGGTGAGGCCGGTGCCTCTTATGTGCTTGGCGTCGTTGAGATCGCGACCGCGCTTCTGCTGATTGCCTACCCCTGGTCGGCGCGCGCCGGTGTGACCGGCGGGGCCTTGGCCGCGCTAATTTTCCTGGTCACCTGTTCGATCATGATTGTCCTGCCGATCTGGGAGCCTGCGCTGGGCTTTCCAGCGCTCGGTCCCCTCGGCCAGTTCCTAATCAAGGATATCGCGTTGCTCGGCATCGCGCTTGTCGTACTGGGCGAAAGCCTGAACAGATTGGACAGAGGGGCTACCTAAGCGAATCCAAGTCGAAGGCGAGTGGCAGAACATGTCATCCATTTATACGGGCCAAATGGCGGGGCTCCACCTTACCGCGCCCTTCGACTCGCTTGGGACAAGCCCGCGAGTCCGAAAGCGGGCCGGTGTTCATGCTTTGATTTTTCTATCGTATATCGGTGCCCGCTTAATGTTCAGGGGCCACAATGGGCAGTTTCGCGACCACCGCAATCATGGCGGCTGCTGCAGCGTATTTCTGACCCAGCCTATGGGGCTATCCGCTTGCCGAATTCTGAGCCAGAGCGCATTGAAGTATATCTAAATGAGCCGAGCGGGAGGGGGATATGCCCGTTGCTCGTGTTTATCTGCGGGTCAGTACGCAAGGGCAGGATCTTGATCGCCAGGAATCGATCATCGCTGGGGCGAGGGATGCCGGGTACTACATCGCCGGCGTCTATCGCGAGAAGGCATCCGGCGCTCGCGCCGACCGGCCGGAGCTGCTGGCGAGTACGGCACCGGGCTAGCCGCTAATATATTGCACGCTGTCTTTGCCGCCCATTCCGGCATCCGAGCATCGCACTCGAAGTGCTCGAGGGAAACGACCGGGCAATGGCCTTTTACCGCAAACATGGTTCGAAGTGGTCGATCGCAGGGCCGCGTCGCACGGTGCAGAAGGCCATGCATCGTTGATTATGCGCAAACTGCTATCGCGCGCCTAGTCCGAACTCGCGCATCGAACAGTAGATCACGTCTTCCGTCCCCAGCGCACCGGCGGCCTCCCCGCTCGCAATCCAAATAGACGTCTTTCAGCTGTGTGGCATGTCAGCGTGAGCGAACGCGAGGTCCTGAGCGTCAGAAGCCGACAATGAAGCCGGACTGATTGCGATCAGCACGGTGCCG
>NZ_JAMYPO010000038.1:0-63886 GCF_040320365.1 Mesorhizobium sp. M0701 | reverse complement strand
CACTTGCCGCGGGGGCCGCCTCACCCCTTCAAGGGCCCAAGGCGTGGCACCCGGCGCCTGCCGCTCTCCTTCGGCCGGTCGCAATCTTAGACGTATGGCCGTTGCGCACGACGCAAGCTTGTTGTCAGGTGCATGACGCGGTGCGTCAAATGCAGCTTTGGCGATGGCGGGCGCGCTGCATTGTTGATATTGTCCGCACGGAACAGGCGCGCAAATGACACCGGATTCAGAAAAGGCCGAGGCGGTCGAGCAGTTGCTTGATACACCTGACCTTGCAACCGCACTGGAAAGCGAACAGTTCAAAAAATTCCTTGACCAGGTGCCGATCGCCATTGCCGTTGCGAACCTGGCCGCTGAGGAGCGCGTAGTCTACGCCAACCCGGAATTCGAGAAACTGTCAGGCCTGACGGCCGCTAGGCTCACACGAAGAAACTGGGCAGTCCTTTTGGGCAAAGGCCTCCACGAGCAGAAGGACCGGCCACTTGCCGAGGCCGTGGTCGAGGAAACCGATTTTGTCGGCACCTACAGGCTGGAACGCAACGAGGATAAGCCGACGATCGTCGATGTTTATTCCAATGTGATCGAGGACGACAACGGCAAGATGTGCTTCCGGCTGGTGGCGCTGGTCGACGTATCGGCCCATGGCGAGGCGGGAGATGAGCGCTCGGTGGAGGAGCTTGTCAGCGAGAAAGACACACTGCTGCGCGAACTGCAGCACCGGGTGAAGAACAACCTACAGATGATCACCGCACTGATCCGGCTGGAAAGCCGCAACGCGACCGAGGCCGACCGGAGACGGTTTGAGCGGCTTGCCGGTCGCGTCGACGCTCTGGCGATCCTCTACCAGACGCTAACGGCCGACGAGCCGAAAGAGGAGGTCGATCTTGGCGTCTATCTCAGCCAGATCGCGTCCGCGGTGATGAGCTCGCATGCAGTCGAGGGGATCCGCCTAGATATGAAGGTGGATACATATCCCGTGTCAATAAACGTCGCCATGCCGGCGGGACTGGTCGTCAACGAATTGCTGACCAATTCACTAAAGCATGCGTTCCGGGGGCGCGACGGCGGCACGATAACACTGCACAGCGTCGTCGATGGCGACGGCTGCCGGGTTATAGTGGCGGACGACGGAATCGGCCTGCCGGAAGGCGAGGTGTGGCCCAAGCCAGGCAAGCTCGGAGCGCTGATCGCGCGATCGCTGACCGAGAACGCCAAGGCGCAGCTAGCTGTCGAGTCCAGCGCCAACAAAGGAACGAAGGTGACCATCGTTTTCAAGCGGACGGCGGCAGCAAGCTAAACGATTGCCGTCGAACATGGCAGGCGGGCGGCTGGCTTCATGTCGCGGCTTTGGGCAGGTGCCTGCAAATAGGCCCGGACGCGCTTCGCGGCCTGCTTCACATGGTCGAAATCTTCAATCGAAGAGCCGCCAGCTGCATTCCGCGGGAGAAGCAGGATGGAGTAAGCCGGGCGTTTCCCTCGCTTGGCTGGTCCAGCGTGATCCGGCTTCAAGACAGCGGCAGGTAGCGCAGCGAATATTCTCCAATCAGCTCCATTGTTCGCCAACAAGACTGCTTGTTCGCGCAACACCATTTTGCCGGAGTTCCGCAGCCCGGGACCTGAGCGGAATTTACACCGTTGCGGTCGATTGGCCGATGCTCGCCAAGCCTTGACAATTGTTCTATGCTCTCCTTGGCACGGCATGGTGGTGATTGCGACACGGAAGGCTGTTGTCCTGGTGGGGGTTCAATGTTCGAAGTCGTCGGAGACTGGCGGAAAACGGGCTCGAGAAGCTGGCTAGCCCTAAACACCCTTGGCTTGATCGTCGCGCTATCGGTGCTGTTATTGCCTGGGCTGGAAAGCGCGAATGCACAGACGAATTGGACACTCGACCCGACGGCCTCCGTGCTCACCTACCAGTCGGTCAAGAAGAACACGATCGTCGAAACCAACAAGATCAGGAACATAGCCGGCACCCTTTCTTCGACGGGTGAGGCCAAGATCACCTTCGACCTCAACTCTGTCGACACGGGTGTCGACCTTCGCAATGTCCGCATGCGGTTCCTTTTCTTTGAGACATTCAAGTATCCGTCCGCCGAACTGACCGCAAAAGTTGACCCTGCCGCATTTGCCGACCTGGCGACCAAGCGAAGGGTCAAGGCAGTGCTGCCATTCCGCCTCAATCTGCACGGGGTCGACAAGGATTTCGAGGCCAATATCGTCGTGACCATGATTAGCGACAGCATGGTCTCCGTCGCTTCGGAGACGCCTGTTGCCGTACATGTCGAAGACTTCGGACTGCTGCCGAATGTCGACAAGCTACAGCAGGCCGCCAATGTGACCAACATTGTTCCGACCGCTTCCGTGTCTTTCGATTTCGTTTTCAACGCCGGCGGCAGCAAGCCCGCGGCCGTGCAGACGATCGCTGCAAGTACTGCCGACGTCGGCCCCGTCGCCACCGATGCCGCGAAAGCGAATTTCAGTGATGAGGAGTGCCTCAACCGGTTCGCGGTGCTCTCCCGCACTGGGGCCATCTACTTTCGGTCGGCGAGCGCGCGGCTCGACAACCAAAGCCGTCCGCTGCTGGCAGAGGTGGTTGGCGTGGTCGGCAAGTGCCCCCGCCTGAAGGTAGAGGTTTCCGGCCACACCGATTCCGATGGTTCGCCTGTAACCAACAAGCTGCTGTCGGAGCGCAGGGCCCAGGCCGTTGCCGATGCCATTGTTGCCGCGGGTATTGCACGAACGCAGATCACGGCAACCGGGTATGGCGAGGAGCGGCCCGTTGCGGCCAACGATACGCCGAAGAACAAGGCGCTTAACCGGCGGATCGAGTTTTCCGCCACCAAGCTCGTCAACTGAGGAAGGACCTCTTGTTCCGGTGGGGCTTCGATCTGATTGCCTGTTTTGGCAGTACCCTGCGCGCGATCGGACTGGTGACACTCTCGCTATTGTTGACATTGACGGCGGCCAATGCGGAACGCCGTGTTGCTCTAGTCCTTGGCAACTCCCAGTACCAGCATGCGCCGGCGCTGACCAACCCGGTCCGCGACGCGCAGGCTGTTGCCGATCGCCTTGCGAAGTTGGACTTTGAAGTCGTCTCCGGTTTCGATCTGACCAAATTGCAGACCCAGACGACGATTGCGCAGTTCGCAAAGCAGGTTCGCGGCGCCGACATTGCCCTTTTCTTTTACGCCGGCCACGGTTTGCAGGTTTCAGGCAGCAACTACCTGCTTCCGGTCGATGCCGCATTGGAAGACGAGACCTCGCTTGATTTCGAGGCGGTGCCTGTCGAGTTCGTTTTGCGGCAAATGTCGCGCGAGACCAGTATAAGACTGATTTTCCTCGATGCCTGTCGCGACAATCCCTTGGCCGAAGTGTTGGCAAAGGCCGCCGGCGTCAAGGGAGCGAGAAGCGGGCTTGCCGAAATCCCGATCGAGAATGGCGGTGCGGGTACGCTGGTCGCCTTTTCCACCAGTCCCAATCAGGTCGCCTATGACGGATCGAGCGAACATTCGCCGTTCACGTCCGCGTTGCTTGCCCATATCGGGGCTTCGAACATCTCCATCACCGACGCGATGAACATGGTCACCGCCGATGTTTTCAAAGCAACCGCCGGCAAGCAGCGCCCGTGGATCAATGTCTCGCTGACCACCGAGGTCGTTTTGCACAGAGTCGATCTCAACGCGCCGCTGATCGTCGGCGAAGCGACCGCTCCGCAACAACCGCAAGGCGGCTCGGGGCGCAACGCCACCGCAAATTCGTCAGGCGACGATGAGGCACAGCTTGCGCTTAATGTCCTGCGGCAGAAAATCCCGAAACTGGCTTCGGACGATCCGATTTTTTTCGACCGACCTATCTATTTTGGAGACCCAGCAATCGACGGCAAGAGTATCGCCGAGCTGATCACGGGCAAGCCGCTCTTCACTCCCGTGGAAGGGCTCGACAAGGCGGTGTGGGAGGGCAAGCACTGCAACGGCTGCCATGAGTGGAATGAGGATCGGCTATGCGAACAGGCGAAAAATTTCGCCGCCAACGATGTCTCCGTTCTACGCCTGCAACATCCGCTTGGGACACGCTTCAAGGTGGCGCTGGCCAAATGGGCGCAAGGCGGCTGCAAGTGAGATCTGGGCCCTTCGGTTCGAACACCCCTGGCCAAACAAGACGATGGAGCTGCGTCTATTGGAATGGTTCGGGTCTAATATGCATCCGCCGATTGGCGCTGCGCCTCGATGTCGGCCAACTGGAGGCCCATTTCGACAAAGGCGGAGAGAACGGCAAAGCGGTCCGCCAGTGCGACGCGCGCCAGCCCTGCTAGAACACCGGCATTGACTGCATGGGCGGCAGAATGTCGCGGCAAGGCCGTTGGCGCGGCTGCGCCGACGACAGATCCGGCAACGCCAAAACCATTGTCACGCCATTCCGCAGCCAAGGCAATCCAGGCGCCCGGCGTTGCCGGCGGGGTTGCCGCAGCCTCGCTCACTGCGGCGCGATGGCGGGGACTGTCCGGTTCGCTGACCCAGTCGCGAACAAGCGCGAGCAGCTCTTGATCTGCCTTATCGAGCAGTTCGCTCAGATGCCCCAGGCATTCATGGGCCCACCAGACCGCAGCCCGATCAGGAAGCAGGTAGGCACAAAACGTGATCGCCTCTTCGGGAATGGGCCCGGCGAGGAGATCGCGGCAAAACTCGATCGAACGCTGCTCGGTTGGAAGGGCTCTCATGTCTCTGGCGACAGCGGGACAAGCCACAAAAAGATCCCGTGCCGTTTTGAATCGGAGCCCATTGGCCATGACGCCACGCTTTCATCGAGGACCAGTCGGTACTCAAGCCCCCGGCGTGGCGCCGGTCAAGTCTCAACTCGTGGTGACGGAGATCGGCCGACACAGCCACGGGCTCGTCGTTTATTGACAGACAAGTGCGTGGGAATTCGGTATATTCACGCTTGGTAATATCGGATGCTCAACAGGAGTAACCGCTATGCGGTGGGCCAGTTTACCCTTGGTGTTGGCGGTCGTGGCTTTCTCGACCCATGTTTCCGCCGACCCTATCCAGAAATCAGAAGACATCGTCAAGTTTTTTGCTGGCGCGGCCGACCTCGGCAAGTCTCGGGGGATTTGTGTCGGCACCGAGGAGCAGTGCAAGACCAAGGCAAAAGACGGGCCGGCCGACAAATCCAGTCTCGACATGCTGATCAATTTCGGGCTGGATTCGGCCGAACTCGACGCGACCGCACGCGCTGAACTCGAGGAGTATGCCAAGGCTCTGAAGGACAGCCGGATCAGTACTTTCCACTTCGTCGTCGAAGGCTACACCGACGCTTCCGGTCCGGAGCACTACAATGAGCGGCTGTCGCAGCGACGAGCGCAGTCGGTGACGTCCTTCCTCACATCCAGTGGCATCGAGGCTGACCGCATCAACGCAATCGGGTTGGGCGAAACGCATCCGCGTAGCTCCAATCCATACGACGCCGTCAACCGCCGCGTGGAAATGCGTATAAAGGCCGAGTAGCGTACGCTGGTGCATGCCGCCAGAAACTGTGCAGCAGTGCGTCAGGAACTGCGCGGCAAGCCCAGCGGCAGGCCAGGCGAATAGGCTTGGAACGACCCCGGTCAGTTCTTGAGCACGCGGCCCACCATCACACCGGAGCAGGATCCGTCCGCCGCACCATGGTCTTGCGCAACCGCTGTTTCTGAACGACCTGTTGTTGTTGCGACGTTTCTGCGTCACCCGACCGCTGGGTGCGGACGCTCTGCGCAACCTGCTTTTTCGGCTGCGTTGCACGGGCTTGATCGGCGCATATCCGGCACGCACGGCTCCATCATCGGATCTGTCTGAACCTCGAGGAATGCCAATTGCTCGCGCGTCAGATACGTGGTCGGCGGAAGACCATTCTTCCCTTGCCAGATGCCGATTGCCCGGCGGGTCTGCGGACCTATGTTTCCGTCTATGCGGCCCAGTCCGTTGCCCAACCCCTCGATGCGCAGTTGCAGGTCGATGCGGCTCTGGCGGTCAAGACAGATCGTACTTTCTGTCAAGTCGGGGCCCGCTGTTTGCTTCACCTCGTCCGAAACGCCGACCGATGTGCGCACCGCAGAGCCGGAGCTGTCATTCGCCTGGTCCTCATCGCGCGCCGCGATGTCGCAAGCGACATCATCCTGACCAAACGCCGGCAGCCGGTTTCAAGCGCCCGCTTTGCGGGCGATCCTGCTTTTAAGCCCGTCAAGGTTTTGCCACCGACCGTGTGCCAGAGCGTCTCCAACTTGCCGCCTCGAAGGAGGCCCTGTAGCTCACGGAGCCGGGTCCTGCTTTTCCTTCCGCCGTCGCAGCGAACTCTATTTTGCACGTGTTAGGTCTTTTCAGCGACAGGTCGCTTCAACCCGAAAATGGCCGTGGCGTATGTGAACTTGGCCACGGTTCGAAAGTGCGCAGAGGTCGAAGTACAGCACTCGTTGGACGGAAAGCCGGTCGTCTGCGTGCACCGAAGCGGTTACGATTTGCCGCGCCATGCACAGGTTCAAAGCGCATTCTGAACAGAGCTCAGCATCGCCGTGATCGCCTGTTTGTACTTTGCGAACTCGGGCGACGTCTGCCGGACCTCCGTGGTGGTCGTCGTCTGCTGACCCGCCGTGGTTGTGGCTGGGCTCAGCTTGCGACCCATCTTTCTTTCGGCCCAGTCCGCGACATAGCTGGCGGTCTTGCCCGTCAGAAAGGGATTGGCCTGAATGACGGCTGACCCGAGCACGGCGCTCAATTGCGCCGAACCCGATGCCGACAGCACCTGATGCGCGCCCTCCATGCCGAGAAAGTGGCAGAGATAGAGCCGGCCGGCTGTGATCTGGTGGCCGCGCGTCCGAAGATAGGCTTCGCCTTCTCGCGCCAGATTGCGAACCATCTCGCGCGAGATCGTGGCGTCGTATCGCAGGGCGAGCAGGTCGGCAGTCGAGAGTGTGCGTGCAAGTTCGGGGCGGTAAGTGTTCATCATCCGGATCCAGGTCTTTGTGATGAATTGGCCGGCGCCGGTCGCTGAAGAATTTGGGTTCTTGGCACGGGCGCTGCCGCCACTTTCGACATGAACGATACGGTCGGTGAGCGTTTCCACGGCGGAAAGATCCGAAGCGACCGCGGTAACCGTGCCCAGTGGGTCGATCGCCGCGCCATTCTGATAGAGTTCGAAATGCAAATGCGGTCCGGTCGAAAGGCCGGTGGTGCCGATATAGCCAATGATGTCGCCAGCCTTCACCTTGGTGCCGACGCCGCCCTCGATTGCGAATTTCTGCATATGAGCGTAGCGCGTCTCGCGCCCGTTTCCGTGCGAAATCTTGACCAGATTGCCATAGCCGCCCCCATCGCCCTGGAAGCTGATTTCGCCATCGAAGGCGGCTGCGATCGGCGTGCCGACCGGCGCCGCCCAATCGACGCCCTTGTGGATGCGAACGGTGCCTAGAATTGGATGCTTGCGCGGCCCGAAGGTCGAGGTCAAGACCCCGTTGACCGGTGTGACCATGCCGTTGGTGACCGTCAGCGAGCGGACCTGATCGTCGCCTGTCACGCATGCAAACTGGCCATCGCCCTGCTGGAAGACGAAACAGTCGAGACTTTTTGTCGTGCCCTGGACACCCACATATAGCACCCGCCCGGCGCCTTCGTCCTTGCCGCGCGGCGTCTGCGAATAGATCAGTACAAGACGCTGGTCCTCGCTTGCGAAAGCGTCCAGATCCTGTCCTCTCGACAGATACATGATCGCTTCGCCGATCACGCCGGTCGGAACGCTGTTGCGTGCCGCTGTCGAGTAAATCGCGTCGAGCAAACGATACTGCCTTTTGTGTGCGCCTTCTTCCGGCGCACCCGAGTAGTTGAACAAATCTTCGCGTACCCAGGGATCAGCCCCCGAGACGAACACGCCTGCGGCATCACGCGTCAGCGTCCCGACAAAAACGTTCTTGGCGTAGATCGACACCTGCATGAGGGACATTGTTGTCGTCTCGCGGTTGGGTCGGTATCCACGCAGGGCGACGACATAACCCGGTTCCAGGCCGTCCCGGCTAAAGAGCGCCTTCAGGGCCTCGCCTGCCAGCCTGGCGTCGTCGGCGGAGAAATGCGCATCGAGCGCAACGCTGTCCAGACTGCGACTGTTGAGGATCTTCACGAAAGTGTCTTCGGTGGCCTCGAACCGCTGATATTCATTCGTGACAGTTGCGACGCTGGTGTTGTTTTCGATCTGGGTCTTCTGGAATGCGGGAAGGGCTGCGTCGCCTGCATCGATTGTTTCACCCCAGCCGGCTTCGGGATCATCGGTGTCGGCCTGTTGATCCGAAGCCGGCGCGAGCTCACCCGCGGCAGGAGATGGCTCAAGATCGTTCTGCAAATCGCTGGAGGGCGCGGGGGCGGTCTTTCGTTGCGCCTGGAAGAATGCAAAATCCTCCTGCGTCGACGGTATCGTCGTCATGAATTTTTCGCTGGCGCTAAGCATGACGTCGAACAGGAACTCGATCTGTGGCGAAACCCCTGCCGGGTCGAGTTCTGCCGGACGCGGAATCACGCGGCCTTTCGTTGCTGCGCCGTTATCGGGTGCGAGCGTGATCCACATAGGGTCCCCCGCCAGGCCGATAATCGCAGGCACATAGACAGATGCATCGGCCGGCACATCGTCGGCTCCTTCTACCGCGCGCAACTCCTCGTCTTCGTCGCCAAATGACCAATAGTCCGCGGTGAGGTAGAAGCCGACGGCGATCGAACACAGGAAAATCAAGGCCAAGCCTGCAATGAGCCGGCGCCAAAGTGCGCGCCGGCGAAGGGCGGCGCGCGCCTGCTTTTTCGCCTTGAAGCTGGTGTCGATGGCGTGCGTCACGGACTGCTTCCGGTCAGGAAAAACGTCCACCGCACCTGTTCAAGCGTATCGACTTCAACAAATCGCGCCGCGATATGGCCGCGCTGCCAGCACTCGTCGATGCCGCGTATCGAGAACCGTCGACGCTCGATGCACATTTCGGTCGACCCGGTCAGGATCGCGTGGCCAAAAACGTCCGTGGCGTAGATGTAGATGAAGCGGTTCGTCAGTTCGTCTCGAACGACGTTTACGCACTGATTTGCGCCGATCGTCCACCAGCCATCGGTCTGGTCGGCATTGTCGATTGTCTGGCCGACGGCGAGGTTGACGACGTCGAGTGTCTGATTGCAGACCGTGAATTCGGCGCGCGCTTCATTGCATGAGAGCACGGCCAGGAGTGCCGCGCCCGAAACGACCGCAAGCCTCATGCGGCCTGTCAAGATATGCAAGGCTCGAAACCGATCGCTCTGCTTTACGGGCAGGCCGTCAGACGAGCGGGGCAAACGCGAGCGGCAGAGTTCCATTGCACGCCATACTACCCGCCGAGCCGGAAATATTTGGCATTGGCCGAGAACTGAGATCCGTTGGTCTCGATTTCTTCGAGAATTTTGGGCAACAGTTGCGAGGCCGGCGTTGGCGTAGAAAACGCAGCCGCCTGAATGTCCTGGGGGCCGGTGATCACCATAATGATCTGCGGTACGGCCTTGCCTGCAGCCCTGTCGGCGGCGCCGAGGCCGATCGGGATGCTGAAGGTGGCCTTGTCCGACTGTACGACCATGCGGTCGTCGAGGTTGAACATCATGCCTTTGTGGTCGATCAACAGCACGCTGGAAATGAGCCCGCCATGCGTCACCAGCGTGCCGCTGATCGGCGTGCCGTTCGGCACCGATGTTCGATCGAGAACCAGCTGCGGCTTGACGACTGCAGTCTGGCCCAGAAAGCGCAGGAAGTTGGTGACTTCGCACTGGGGCGGCTCGATGAGGCGCACGCTTATGTCCGGTTCAACGTGGAACTTTGCCTGGAAATCAGTCAACATTTGTTCGAATGGATGAACCGCCGTTCCAAATCCTTCGATGGCCGCCGTCTTGTCGGTTATCGACGTGACGGCCGCATAGAAACAGTCGCCGCCGCTGAAGTCGCGAACCCACGAGACCCGTTGCGCTACGTCGTCGATGACCGGAGGAACTTCCAGCTTGGGCACGTTCAAGGCGACCGTGGCCTGGTCTGGCTGTCTGGCGGCCGGCTGGTCGGCCTGCTGCCCCTTTGCGCTCATCGCATCTGCCTGGCCTGCAGCCGGCTCGGGAAAGGGCGCGGCCGATTTCGCCTCCGCCGGCTGGCTTGCCTGTCGTTCAGGCTTTTGGCTCACCGCGACATCGGGTTGGGGGGCTGGCGGCGTTAAAGCTTTTTCGGCTGGTGGAGCGATTGGAGCGATCTTGCCAAGCGGGGGAGGCGTCTTCGGGCTGTCGCCGGCCGCGATGTCGGGCTGAACTGCCGGCGACATTTTTTCGGCCGGCGGCTGTGCCGCGCTTGCTGACGATTTCGGTGTTTCCCTGGCTTGCAGGGGGATCTTGGCGGGCTCTGCCGGCTGCGGCTTTTGGCTTTCGGCGACGTCGGGCCGCGGCGCTTGCGGCGTTGACGTTTTTTCGGCTGGTGTTGGAGCTGGAACGAGCTTGTCAGGCGGCGGAAGCGTTGTCGGGCTGGCGTTGGCAGCGGTATCGGGCTGAATTGCCGGCGCTACGTTTTCGGCCGGCGGCAGCGCTGCGCTAGCTGATGGCTTCGGGGCTTCCCCGGTTTGTGGGAGTATCTTGGGCGACTCTGGCGGTTGCGGCTTTTGAGGCGCAGCCGCCTCTGCCTGATTTTTAGTTGGCGATGCGGTGGTCTGCGTTCGCGGCTGCGCGGGTGGAGCTAGCTCTGGCGGCTTAGGAGCGTTCGCAACATTATCCGTCGCGACCGGCTTTGATGCCTCTGGTGCGGGCTCTGATGGTTCTGGGGCAGATAGCGATGTCGTGCCGGCGCTCGGCGTGGTAGGCGTCATAAAACCGCTGACATAGAGGCCAGCAACCGCGGCGAGAGCCAGCGTCGCGAAGGCAGATATCGCGATGATTCGGGTCTTTGTGGACTTTCCAGGCCTGCCACGTGCGACCGCGCGTGGCGGGCTGGCGACTGCTGAAGGCCGCCGCGGTTCGGACAGCAGCGCAGGCCGGACATGCGGGACGAAGCGCTGCCCACCTGAACTTGCCGTCGCAGGCGCGTCACGCCCCAAATCATAGGAAGGCTGGGCCTTGGACTCAGGCGCAAGTGTTTGCCCCGCTCGTGGCAAACCCGGCCGATCGCGGGTCGGGACGAACGTTGGTGGCGTTGTCCCTTCGTCCTCGTCACGCGTCATTCTGGCGATTTCCGCCATGCTCACCGGGCGGTCTCGCGGATCCGGCTGCAGCATGGCTTCAAGAATGCCACGAAAATCGTCCTCGATGTCGGACAGGTCGGGCACGGTCCGGCGCTTTTCGATGATCTCGAATTGCGACCCGCTCATGTCGATCGGCTTCCCGCGCAGAGCGGCAACCAGCACCAGCCCCAGGCTGTAGATGTCGGATTGCTCGCTGACGTCGCCGCTGTACAGCCCCAGCTGTTCGGGCGAAACGTAGTTGTACTTTCCCGCGAATTTTCCGCCGATCAGGGTCTCCCCGCCGACGGTCGCCGATCGCGCAATACCGAAATCGATGATCTTGGCGTGGTCGACTCTACCCCCTGGCAAGATGATGTTATCGGGCGAGAGGTCGCGGTGAATTGCTCCCGCTTGATGCACGGCGCTCAGACCCGACGTGAGGCGATGGCAGAGCTTGCGTACCTCTTCAGTCGGCATCGGGCCACGTCGCATGATGTCGTACAGCGACTCGCCGTCGACAAATTCCATGGCAAGGTAGGGACGGCCGATGCCTGGATCGATGGTGAAGACGTGATATCGCACGACCGCATCATGCGACAGGTGATTGAGGATTGACGCTTCCTTGCGGAACAAGGACAAGATCGTCGGGTCGCGGGCAAATTCGGGCAGGACGATCTTGATCGCGACGTGGTCGCCAGTCTGGATGTTGTGGCCACGGTAGACCTCGCCCATGCCACCGAATGCGATCCGCTCGTCAAGTTCGTAGATGCCGCTGAGTTGCGTGCCGACGGCGGTATTGGCCAGCTGCGGCGATATTCGCGTCTTGTCGTCGGCGCTCATCAGCCTCAACCCTCCGCTCTGGACAGATCAGGGTAGGGGGGGTGTCCATTGTGCCCGTTTGCGAACTTCACCAGCACAATGGTGACATTGTCTGTTCCGCCCCGCGCCAGCACCATTTGCAGCAGATTTTCGCAAGCCGCCTGAGGCGTCGCAGACACCACCACGGCCCCGATCTCGGCGTCGGTCAAATGCGCCGTCAGCCCATCTGTGCACAACACGAAGATGTCTCCCGGCATAATTTCGCCTTGCTGGAAATCGATGACGATTTCGTCGCTGACGCCGACGGCATGCGTGATGACATTGCGGCGCGGCCAGGTGAGCGCCTCGGCTGCGCTGATCATGCCGCGATCGAGAAGTTCCTGAACTTCGGTGTGGTCCCTCGAGATCTGCGAGATCGAGGCATCACGGACCAGATAAACCCGGCTGTCGCCCGCCCACAGGCAGGCAAATCGCCCATCCATCGCCAACAGGGCGGCAACGGTGGAGCCGATGGTTATGCCGCGAGATTCGGAGATCCTGCGGATCTCGGCGTTGGCGCGGCTCAGCCTGTCTTCGAAGCGCGCACGAAGATCCGGGGCGGAACTAGCAATGCCGATCGTGGCCAGATGATCGACAATGCTGGCTGAAGCGACCTCTCCGGCTTCATGTCCACCCATTCCGTCGGCCACCACCCACAGGCCGGTTCGTGGCTCGACTAGATAGTTGTCTTCATTGTGCTCACGGACACAGCCATTGTGGCTCACGCCGAAGCTTTCAAAGGAAAGGGCGACATCGCTCACCTTGCCACCAAGCGCTTCTCAAAGCGTCCTCTGCGGCGCACCTTCAGGCGCTCGCTGCTGCCACTTTGCCACAGGCTGGAATATTAAAGTATCGAAATTTAGCTTTGAGCCCGTGACGCGGGATCGCAGCCAGCTTTGGCGCCCTAGTTGCACCAGGTGAGGCTCAAATCCTCTCAAAACGCCTTCGGGCAGCTGAATGCGGAAAGTGCGGGAAGTAAGAAGGGACTGGGTCCGGAACCGGTCTGGATCGTGTAGCTGACGTCGCGTCCGCCGATTACGAAGCGCGCCTCAACAGTGCCGTCTTTGCTGGTGATCGTCGCCTTGTCCAGCAACCTCTTGAGCGACCACGGCCCTTCGAAGCTGATAGCGGATTCGCGGCCCGGCATTTCCGGCATCAGTCTCAGACTGGCGGATGCCGAGGCCGCACCGCTCGGCCAGGACACAGTGCTTGGCGTGTTACCCGCCTGATTGCTCTGGACGATCTGGCCATCGACGTCGAGCACCGCAGTATCTGCATCACCGTTCAGCGAGAACGGGGTAAAGGTCAGGTTGACCGACGGCATTGACCCACCCGACGGGAAAAATGCGCCGCGGATTTCAGCAGCCAGCTGAAAGTTTTTCAGCGTCGACTTCGACAGGTCGCGCCCAAAGCGCGCATCCCGTTTCCAGCTCCAGTCCTGGCCGCTCATGTCGATCAAGGAAGCAAGGTTTTGTGCGAAGAACCGGTCCATCAGGCCGCCTGGAGAGAACAACTTGGCGAAGTCCGCCATCGCAACATCCTGGGTACCATCGCCGGCGAAGGGGTAGCGGCCGTTGACCGCCTCCTCGCAGGGCTGCGTGACGGCCTGGTCGAGCATCTCGTTCAAATTCGTCAAGGAAATTTCAGCCGCGTTGCCCTCAAATTCGTCTGCAGTTGCGTTGACCATTCTGCCGAGTTGCTTGGGCAGACGCGATGCATTGGCGCGAAGAGTGGCTATCTGCAGCTGCAGGTTGGCGTTGACACGTTCCGTCTGCAAGGGGACCTCGGTTGCCAGTTGCAGACTCTGGTGGATGTCGCGAAAATTCTGGGTCAGCGCATCGATGGGTCGGTGTCCAAAAGGACCGCTTACCAGAGCCTGGAAGGACCTGAACTGCGCTTCGATGTTTGCCCCAGGGCTCTGGCGAAATTTCGCGGACCCCGTACCGGCACGGCTTTGCGACTTTGCGGAGCTAATTTGAATGCCGATGCGAGCCAGGCCCTTGGCCATGTCCGCGACATCCTGGTACTGGCGCATGAGGGTGCCGGCTATCACCCCAGTGCCCGAGTCTTCGCCGGAGACAGGGTCGCGCGCCAGGGCTGTTTCCTCGGCAATCGCGGTAAAAAGCTGTTCGATCGGCGAGCTTGGTGAGGCAACGGCGGAAAGCGCGACATAGTTCGGCTTGTCGTTCAGCATGGCTTTGAATTTCAAACCATCGAGAACGCTGTTCCACGCGGCTGCGAACTCCTTGCCGTAGCGATCGAGAAGTTCGGGGCCGAGCTGGAGCAACTCCTGATCGATCCCGCCTTGCTCGCCGCCACCGCCCAGGACCCACTGGTCGTCGACGAGTGTCTGCGCAATGCGCGAAAGCTGTCCGAGATAAAAGTTGTTGAATCCGGCATGGGTGTAGAGACCGGGAATACGGAGCTTCGACAGATCGCCGCCATCGACGCGCTCGAACACAAGCTGCGCTTCCGGCCCGCCTTTTTGCGAAACAGAAAAATCGTCCAGCGCAGCCGCGTACACCGCCGACTTGATCAATGCGGACGCACGATCGGTAAGGCTCATGCGCCCGAGTGAACGTTGGGCGGCTTCCACAAGCGGCTGGTTGAGTTCGAAAACCGGATCATAGGCATCGTCCAACGCAAGCATGGCGCGCAGGTGCTTTTCGAGCTGCGCACGTCCTTCGCGGTTGCTCTCGCCTGGATACCGGTTCTGTTCCCAATCCTGCTTCATCCAGGAGATGATCAATGCGTCATCGACCTTGGGTGCCTTGCCGCCGAGCATCAGGTAGATCTTGAGCGGTTCGTAGAGCGCGGCGGGCTCAGCCATCGTCGCCTGGACGCTCCGCTCCGCCTGAACAAGCAGACGCGACCGCAACATTCGTTCCAGTGCTTGCCGGTAGGCCGTTGTCGATGCCGAAAGAAGCCTTTCCCGCTGGCTAAGGCCGACCGTTTCCTCGATCGGGGTCGGTAAGTCACTGGTTTCAAAACCGGCCGGCATGTTGCGCAACTGGTCGAGCGGCCCGATGACGTTTTCAAGGTCGACATCGGTGACCGTCGTGCTCTTGGGCAGAGCGTCGGCTGTCTCGCGATATTGGCTCGTCGCCTGCGTCGTGGAGGCAATCAGCGAGCGGTTGGCCATGAAGCTCATCCCGAGCGCGCCAAGGGCCGCTGCAGTGATCAAGGCTATGATGCCAAAGCCGCCATATCTGAGGGCCGCTGCCCGCCTCTCGCTCGCTCGGTCATAGGAAACCCATCCGGATTCGGCGAAAATGACATCAGTCAGGAGATCGTGCAAAAAGAAGCTCTTGCCGGTCCCGGACAGGTGGGGGCGGGAATTGTTGCCGAAACTGCGGCCGATTGCGCCCAACACTTGATCGATCGGCGTTCCCTCTTGGGTCCCCGACGAGAAGTAGAGCCCACGCAAGCTGATGTTCACTTGGCTACGGACCGGATCGAACAGGCTGGTCACGAAATTGGCAATTCGGCCCTTGAGCGCGTAAAACTGGGCCGGAAAGCCAAAGATCGATATGCGCGAGACCGGGTCAGGCTCTTCCTGCAGGCGATCAGGCATCTCGTCCGCCAAGCGGATCGCCAGTGCATCGAATTCGGCCGAAGCCTCACCGGCCATGTTCTTGTTGCGGTCCGTGGTCTGGAATGTCGCGCCCCAGACCTTGCGCCTGCGCGGCTCCTCGAAACTGCCGAAATAATCCATGAAGCCGGCAACAAGATCGGCCTTGGTGAACAGCAGGTACACCGGAAACTGGATTTTCAGCGTCTCGTGGATCTCCCTCAGGCGACTGCGTATTTCAACGACATGGGCGTCAAGCTGCTGGTCATCAAGCCTGATGAGATCGGCAAGGCTGATGGCCAGGATAACCCCGTTAATCGGTTGTCTGGTGCGGTGTTTTTTGAGCAGTGACAAAAACGCAAGCCAGCTCTTGCTGTCGCTTCCAGCATTGGAATCCTGCGTGGTGTAGCGTCCCGCCGTGTCGATCAGCACAGCCTTTTCGGTAAACCACCAGTCGCAGGAGCGGGTGCCGCCAACACCGGCCACCGGCTGGGCGTCTCCTGAACCGGCAAGCGGAAAATTCAGACCCGAATTGACCAGTGCCGTCGTCTTGCCGGCGCCCGGCGGGCCAATGACGATGTACCAGGGAATGTCGTAAAGGAAATTGCGCTTGCCGCTCGACCGCTTGAGTGCTGCGATGGCCTCACTCATGCGCGCCTCGAGCACCGGTGAATCGTCATTGCGCCCGTCGTTGCGGGCAATGACCGTCTCGAGCGCTTTTTGCGCCTTTCTCACATGCCAAGCGCGCACTCCGTAAACGAGGGCCGCGGTCGCCATGATCGTGCCGATGATTGTCGCACGCAACCAGACAGGTCCCAGCGGCCGGATATCGGCGAAGCGTATCAAAGGTCCAGCAAACCAGATCGCCGCCGCAAAACCGGCCAACGCGGCCGTGCTGAATATCCGCGGCAGCCAACGCATCATTGGCGTTTCCCACCGGCGGTGTTCACAGCGTTTCCTCCTTGAGGATCATCACGTCGACACGGCGGTTCTTGGCGCGGCCCTCGGACGTCGCATTGTCGGCAATTGGCTCATCTTCGCCCTTGCCCTCGGCGGTTACTCGCGAGGGATCGCTAAGCTTCGCGGCGATCATTGTCTCAACAACCTTCGCGCGGGCGACCGAAAGGTCAAAATTCGATTTGAACGTGCTTGATTTCCGTGGTTTCACATTATCCGTGTGGCCAACGATCGTGATTGGCCCTGGCTCGTGCTCAAGGGCTGCGGCAATCTGTGTGGCCAGTGGCAGAAAGTCGGGCTTCACTTCGGTCTTCCCTGGCTGAAACAATAATTGATTGTTGATCTCCACTACGATGAAGTCGCCTTTTGTGCCGATGGTCATCCCGCCGAGCTCGACTTGCGTGGACAGTGCTGAGCGGATGCGGTCGATCTGGCCGGTCACGGCAGGCGAGGCGGCTGTCACCGGTTTGGCGAGTGGGGGTACCACACTGGCGCGCTCGATCGTCACAGTCGTCGAGGGATTGAGCGCGAGCAATTGTCTGGCTGCAGCATCGCCTTCATCGGTCATGAACGCCCGCAACGTGAAGAACGCGGCCGTCACCAGGGCTGACGCCGCTGCAGCAACTCCCCAGAGCGGCAGGCGGGTCGAAGACGGCACCATCATAGCGGCCATGCCTTGCCAGCGGGGGGAGATGTCCTCTCCGGCGGCCCTGAAGTAGCGAAGCGTCTCGTAGACGTCGCGCCGCACAGGTTCGAGACTGGTATCGTCGCGCGCCAGGCCACGATACTGGCCCTCAAATCCCAGGGATAGGCAGACATGCATCAGCTCGAGCAGGTCTAAGTGTGGCTCAGGATTGGCCAGCACCTTGTTCAGTGCTTCGTAAAAGCCGCCGCCGGTGGGCTCGATGTGAAAGAACCGCGACAGCATACTGTGCTGTGCCCAGGTGTCCTCGCCGGCCCAAGGCAGGTTGCCGACAAGATCGTCGGCCGTTTCGCAAAGGGCAAACTTCGCGATCCGCGCATCCTCTTCGGCAACCCCTGACTTCTCCAGCGTCCAGTCGAACCTCTCGATCGCCTCGGCGATATGTTCGGCCAATGGCGCCGCCTGTCTTTCGACCGGCACGAGCCTGAGATGCCCGAACAGGACGAGCAACGGTGCTGACCCAGCGAGGATCGGATTTGCCGTCGAATATTTTACCGTGTCTGCGGCGCCGAGCAGCACCTCCTGCTGAATGCTCGGCCTTGACCCGGCCGCCTCGGCTCTGGCCGCTGTACCGGACGATGCTCCCTGATAAAGAATGGTTCCGGATGTCCAGTCCGGCGGCATATGCCGACCTATGTCAGGATCGAAAACTGTCGATTCCTTGACATGCGGGGGCGCGACGGTCTTCGCAATCGGTTCGTTTGCGGCTGGTTTCGCATTCTGCCCGCGTGGTGGATTGGTGCGGATGACGGTCTTGCGGACCGGGCCGAAAGGATCGTCCTTCGAGCTCATCGCCGATATGCCGCTGCCGTGCAGTGTCCGCGCTCGCGTGCGAGAGGCGCCAGATCTTTCCTGGCTGGATAGGGCAGGCAATGGTCCTTCCGGCAAGGCGGTCCGGAGCTACAAGAAACAATGGCGCCACAATGTGACATTTGCCGCAGACCCCCGGGTCAATCAGGCTTACCCGCTTGGCGAACTGTCGTATGTGATCGTAGTCCCAGATGTTGTCGATTGGAACATGATGCGGCGCGCCGATGCGTTTTTCTTCGTCTGCTAAAGCGCCGCAGTCTGTTGGGCCGGTCTATTTTTGCTTGTCAGCTTTTGCATAGGCTTCGCCAAAATAGGCCAAGAATATATCAAGCATGCCGTTTTCGTGTGGTTCCTCCATGCTCCTCCACGTCCCGACAAACGCGTCCCATGCTTGGGCCTTCTTCGAGGTAAACGATGTCGGCGGGAGCTTTTTACCGATCGCCTCCGGCGAAAGGTCATCAAGCAGTCGCGAGAGCGCTGCTTGCATGGCGGCATAGGTGGCAAATTCGTGCGCCTTGAGATCGCGGAATGCGTCCTCGACGCTGTGCCTGGCATCGAGATAGCCGGCCCTGCGCCGCGCGAACATGATTTCGAGTATGTCGTCGGTGCCTGGGACAAATTTGAGAGGATTGTTTTCAGCGGAGCTTATCATCGTCCGGTGTGGGCTCTTGGCCAATGTCTTTGCAGCCGCACGTGCCTTCAGCAGCATGGCCAGTTGCTCGACCACCGTGCGCAGCACCGCGCCGATTTCGGCAGCGACTTCATGCGGATCACGCAACTGCAACAATTCCGGCGAAATGCCTGCGGCGATTGCAATTTCCCGCAGCACCTCGTCTATCGTCGAAGGCAAGGTCGCAGGCGGCGACGATGTCGATGGCGGGGCTTGCCCGAGCCATCGCTCTGCCGAACTGAAAAAAGGCTCGCCTCCGGAATCGGGCAGCCGATCGGCCGCGACCGGCATGTGTCGTTGCGTCGAACCTCGGTCAGCCTCCGGATGACCTGGCGTTGCGTGCTCGTCGTCAATCGATACAAAGATGACATAGCGGCCGACCAGGAGCCTGTCGCCGTGGTCTAGCCGGCGCGGACCGGTGATGCGTTGGCTCGATCCATTGATGAAAGTGCCATTGCGCGAAATGTCGTGCAGCCAAAACGCGCCTGCCTCGTATCGGATCTGGCAATGCCGGCCGGAGATGAACTTGTCAGGGTCGGGCAAGATCCAGTCGCAATGTTCGCGCCCGATTTTGAAGCTGCGATTACGCGATCTGTAGCCGGGCGACACGCCAGCGGGCAGGGCATCAACGTTGCTGATCTGCAGACTGATTAACATGCGAAATCGCCTGTGTGATCGCTGGCGGCCTTGCCGACAGGATACTCCATGTCTTTAGCGTGGCTAATCCCAATATTCGCATCCCAGTCGGTCCTATTCGTGGTCAGCTTTGGCCTGCACAACAAACATGTGGTACGTTCGAAATGGACTGGCAACCATCAGGGTCTGATGTGATTTCGAGTTCCTGACTAGGATCTTCAAATCCACTGGGCTGGCCGCCAGGCCGAGGAGGGGCACGACCCATGCCAAGTGAACAACGTGCCACAGTTGTGCAAACGCCAGTTGGCGCTGAACTGTTGACCTTTACACATCTCGTCGGGCGCGATGAGATCAGTCGTTGTCTGGCCTATACGGTCGGGTTCGTGAGCCCCAGCCACGATATCGATCCGCTGGAGATGCTGGGTGGCCCCGTCTCGATCGAAGGTGAAGCCGACCCCCAGCGCTGGTTCAGCGGCATCGTGTCGGAGTTTCGCCTCACCCGGATCGAGGATCGACTGGCCTATTACGAAGCAGTCGTCAGGCCATGGCTCTGGTTTCTCGGCAATACGACCGACTGCCGTATTTTCCAGAACATGAGCGTCATCGAAATCGTCGAAGAGGTTTTCTCGAAATACAGCACGGCAAAATTCGAGAAACGCCTGCAAGGGTCCTATCCGCCGCGCGAATACTGCGTGCAATATGACGAGACGGATCTCGATTTCGTGCAGCGGCTGCTCGAGCACGAGGGCATCTTGTATTTCTTCGAGCATGGCGAGGGCAAGCACACGCTTGTGCTTGCTGATGCGATGAGCAAGCTGAAGCCGGCGCCGGGCTATGAAAAAGTGCCTTACCACTTCGAGGGGCAGGGCTCCCGGCGCGATGTCGAATATATCACCGAATGGATTCCAGGCAGTTCGGTGCGGCCGGGCGCCTATGTCCATACCGACTATGATTTCAAGAAGCCGGGCGCTGACCTGATGGCCAAATCCGCCCAGCCGTTCAATCACAAGCTGGCCGCAGGCGAGAATTACCGTCAGCCCGGCGCCCACCTGGAAGTCGGCCGCGGTGATAGCCTGGCGGCGATCCGGCGCGAGGAAATCCAGGCGGTGCACCAGCGCATTGCTGCAGTCGGCACCGTGCGCGGCCTGTATTCAGGCTGCACTTTCAAGCTGGACGGCTTTCCGCGCGAGGACCAGAACCAAGAGTATCTGGTGGTGAGCGCCGAATACAGGCTGTTCGACCCCGGCTACAGAGCCCATGCGGATGTCGAGAGCGAGAACTTCAAGGTGATCCTCGGCGTGGCACCCACGGCATTGCCCTATCGTCCGCCACGGGTCACGACACGGCCGATCATGCGCGGCCCTCAGACGGCGACTGTGGTCGGTCCGTCCGGCGAGGAGATATTCACCGACAAATATGCGCGCGTGAAGGTCCAGTTCCATTGGGACCGGCTGGGCAAGAAGGACCAGAACAGTTCGTGCTTCGTGCGGGTTTCGCAGACCTGGGCCGGCAGCGGCTGGGGATTTATCCAGATTCCGCGTATCGGCCAGGAGGTCATCGTCGACTTCATCGAAGGCGATCCTGACCTGCCGATCATAACCGGCAGGGTCTACAACGCCGCGCAGATGCCGCCTTATGGACTGCCCGGCAACGCCACGCAATCCGGCTGGAAATCCGATTCGTCGAAAGGTGGCGGCGGCTACAACGAGCTGATGTTCGAGGACAAGGCTGGCTCCGAACTGGTCAACTTCCAGGCGCAGAAGGACCACCACCTTCTGATCAAGCACGACCGCAACAAGTTGGTAAAGCATGATCAGTCGGACCGCATCGATCACGATGCAAAACACTCCGTAGGGCACAACCTCGACGAGGACGTCGGAAACAACAAGACGGTCAAGGTCGGTGTCGACCAGACGACCAATATTGGCTCGAACGACACCGAGACGGTGGGTGTGGATAGGTCGCTGACCGTCGGATCGAACGAGACGATTCACGTTGTGGCGAATTCGACCGAGAATATCGATGCCAACCATTCGCAGACCGTAGGATTAGTTCAAACAATCACTGTTGGCGCGGCTCGTATCGATTCGGTCGGCGCCGCCGAGACCCGAACCGTCGGGGCGGTGCAGATGAACACTATCGGGGCGACACGGTCGGTCAGCGTGGGTCTCGGCCAAAGTCACGACATCGGCGCTTCCGACAGTTGGAAGATCGGAGCCAACCAGGGCATCGACATAACTGGCAACCAGAGCGTCAACATCGGCGGTGGGCAATCAACAGAGATCGGCAAGGCTCGGACAGCCAAGGTAGCCGCGGATGATATCACCGATATCGGCGGAGCCCACGCGCTCAAGATAGCAAAGGGCAGCGGGATTACCATTGCCGAAGACGGCTCGATTGGTGTCGGGAAGAAGCTGGTCATAGACGCCGGAGACGAGATCACGATCAAATGCGGCGACGCCTCCATTATAATGAAGAAGGATGGAACGATCGGCATCAAAGGAAAGGACATAACAATAACCGGCAGCGGCAAGATATTCGCCAAAGCGTCCGGTGACATTGTCATGAAGGGTTCGGAAATCAAACAAAACTGAGGAAACCGTCAGGTGGCAAAGATCATCGAACGAATCGAAGGCGTCGTAATCGGGATTTTTCTCGGTTTCGGCGAAGGTGGCCCGCTCGTTGTGTTTCCGGGCAATCCGAAGGATACGGCCCTTCCGGCTCGTAGTCTCGCTGAACTGAATTCCGATATGATTGGCTCCGAGGTCGCATTGTTGTTTGAGGACGGCGACCTAGGCCGGCCACTAATTGTCGGGCGTATCGTTGAACCAAAGGGAAAATCTGTAGCTCCTCATGTCGTCCGCGACGGCGAACGGGTGAGAATCACAGGCGAGGAACGCATCGAGCTGCGCTGTGGCAAGGCCGTGATCATCATGGAAAAGGATGGCCGCATCACCATTCGCGGCACCTATGTGACGAGTCATGCCAGTGCCGCGAATCGTATCCGGGGCGGTTCCGTGAATCTGAACTGATGCCGGCGCCCATCCTACGCGAAATCGTCCGCCAGCACGCCGAAATGGCGGCATTTCTATGGACTGTCTACGACTACAATCTGCTGCATCCCGGCGAAAATCCCGAGATGGACGATGAGCGGATAGCTAGATTGGTCGAGAGACTAGAAGCACATCTGGATGGGCTGCGGGTGGCCGGAGATGCGGGAAAGGAAATCGTCAAGGAGCGCTACGACGAGTTTCCTGAGGCTGGAGAGCTTTTCGTCCTTCGAATGCTGACGACCAGATCGACTGTTCGCATCGTCGATCTCAATCTTGAGAAGGTTCGAAAATATCTCACCAATGCGGGCACATCGGTTGCGGCTAGCGTACGTGCTCCTGGTCAGTCTGGTATTTCCCTCCCAAAGAAATAGCGAACTCCCGGTCTGAATTCGAACAGGTCGACTTCGTCGAAGAGTTGCTCAAGGGCAGCGGCCGCAGGTTTTCGGTTCAGCTGAATATTCTTGTAAAATTGCGAAAGGTCGAATCCGGTGAATGCCTCTATTAGGTTTCTGGCGGTAACGACGTCTTCGTTGTCATAGGTCTCCCCAAGGGTATTCAACAAATTGAGCGCCAGATCCTCAATGTTTACGGGCTTGCCGTAGAGAAAGGACTGGCGCGAAGAATTAGGAAAATTTGCACGGATCTCATCGATTTTTAGCTCAACGGCTTTCGCGTATTCAACTACGTCATATTGGCGACGCCCAGGTTCATACTCATCGATCGAATCCGGCACAACTTGCGGTCCATCGAAGACATCTCCGACCGAAGCCTCCAAGGTGATCGACAAATGGTATGGAAGGTCGGTATCGCTGTCGACGGTGACTTCATCTCTGTAGAACCAGACCGCCTTCTGCGTCGCATCCAAAATGCCGCTCCTTGAGAGAGCGATGCAGAGCCATTCAATGGATTGGCTATCTTGCTGCAGCGATTGGCGGATTGGGTCCGCCACATCCAGGAGCAAGGTCCTTGGTGTGACGTACGGCAACAGCGCAAACGCGTCGATAACTACTTCCACCGAGGGGGAGGCTTCGAAGACTGTTGGAAACATTGCAGATGATGCGAAGTTTCCCTTCTTGCACTCTTCAAATATCTGCAGCAGCCGCGCTCCGGCTGGCGTCGAACGGCTGCGAAACTCGTTCGTCCCGAAGTGGAAAAGTTTGCCGCGCGTCGAGAATGTCATGGATAAGGGTTTATTCCTTGAAGCGTGCCTTGCGCCTCATTGATTTTGTCGCATTCGCCGGAAAGGGCGCCTTGGCCTATCAAGTTCTTGGGGGAATTGGGACATCCACCGGCATCTATGGGGGTCATGTGGTGCACTTTGCCCGTGTTTGTTCCGGTGCCTTTGCCGTCCCGTTTTATTATCGCTTTTTTCACAGAATCGGTAATTCCAAGTATTTTTGTACGGACATGATGCAGTATGTCGACGTGAATAAGGTCTTTTTCGTTCTTTCTTCCAGCGTGCTTGGTTTCTAATTCTCTCTTCTTTTCCGGGTCTGCTTGCTCAAGAATTTCGGAATAGCTACGCGTTCCCTTGAAGTGGACACCGCAATCTTTATCCTCCTCATGCAGGTTTGGGCATTTTTCTCCCGTTGCTCGTGCATTTGCTACGGTCTTAGACGCCTCCTTGCGTTTTTCGTACTGATCCCACGCTTTCATGCGAGGCACCAAGCCTAACGTACCGGCTTTGGCTGTTTCCTCAATATTGACGATCTTAGCGTTCGCCCGCTGCATGCGCTCCTTGTAGTATTCGGCCTCGGGGACAGTATCACACATCTCGCCGTTGGCTTTCACCTGATTGGCGTGGGCGGGTTCTGTCCCGCAGCACGGGCACTTGGTCTTTGGCGCCGACCCGCCACCAGGTCCCGGTATCCCCACCTTAGCCTGCGGAGGTGTGTTTCCAACCTGATCGCTTGTATGATTGTTTGTCGAGATATCTGAGAACCGGCTGACAGGGAGGCTGTCCGCCTTTACATTGCTTGACCACGCTCGCGCGTATTCCTTACTGGTGTTAGTAGACGAGATGACTCCTTTCTTGGCTGCGCTGCCGGCTTCCGTGCCAGTGGTCTTGCTGTAGTCCGATTTGTCCTTTTGGGTGATGTTCTCTCCGCCGATTTTGACGGTACCGGTGCCCTTCTCAGTATCCGAGTCCATTCCAAATGACGGATACGGGATCGGTACCCCTGGCGGTGTCGCTGGATTTTCGGGCGGAGTGAAACAGACATCTGGAAAGGCCGCGATGACCTTGTTGCCCTGGGCCTTTGCGGCCACCTCCAGTCCGTTGGCGAAGACAGTCACCAGGCGGCCCTCGCAGCCAGCACGGCAGCTCCACAAGCGCCTGCATCGTTGGAGGACTCGACAAGCACCGGGTTCCCCGTCGCGTAGTTCTTTCTTGCCGCCATTAGTGCCATTCCGAGCATCAGAGGCGTGACCGCCGCACCAACATTGCCGAGGGTTTCCGCAGGCGACCACAGATCCTGGGACGGACACGGATTGCGCACCAGCCGTATCGATGCCAGCGCCGTCTGCTTAAACCAATACTGTTCGCCGATGAGATCTGAAATTCGATAGCCGAGGCGGTTTATCTCTATTCCAGTCTCACCCAACGCATGGCGATAAGCGGACGTCATACCGTCCGCCCTGAGCGGCAAGTCTTGCTTGTTGTAAATAGAGGCCGCCTCGCGCGAAAGGCCTAGTCCCGCTAGCCGAAATCCCCCCCGCCTCGGTGGCCCGCACAGGACTGCCGCCGCCGCTTCCCCAGGAATAAACCCGTTTGGATTGTCGGACGTTAGAAGTCGACGCTCCTTAAGGTAATACGTCGTGGCCAAGGTCGTCAAATAGCTATCAACGCCGGCAACCATCACGTATGGTATTTCGCCCGATACAATCATCCGACGCGCATGATCAAGCGCCACGTGTCCGGACGGTCGCCCATGGGCAACCACCCGTGACCGCGAATGCTTTTCGACTTCGGTGATCTCGGCGATACGGTCGAGCAGACGCAGCGTGCTTCTTACCGGCCGCCCTGGGCGGTCTTCCTCTGCCAAGCAAAGGATCAGCGCGGCTTGCCCACGCGCTTCCGGAACTTCTTCGAATGCCTCGACAATTGCGCCTGCGGCGAGATGCGCCATTCGTTTCTCGCCGATCCAATTGCGTGGCAGAGGTACCGGCGCGCCGATCAGCCACTCGTCATTTTCATCCTTGAAACGCGTTTCCTGAAAGCCATCAATCCCAGCCCGGATCGCTGCGCAAGCCGATGGTGCGTCAAGGCCAACCGCCGTAACCATGCCGACCGAAAGAATGTCGAGTGCCGGCCTCACGTGTTCTCCGCCTTCTGCGCCGCAGTCGTTTCATCGAAGCGAGAATAAGCACGAGCCGCAGCTCGTATCCGCACCATTGCCTCGGTCGGCGGGCCGATCCAGCATTCGCTGAAATCGAGAATAGTACGGTGAATGCGCTGCGATACGCGCCAGACCAACGAGAAGCGTCTGTTCTCCGGGTCGAAGAGGACAGTGTCTGGAAAGGTGACGCGCTCGGGGGCCTTCTGCCTACCCTCGAACAGCGTCAACGGCAATGCTGTCGATGGCAGCCGAAAACTCACCCGCCCGTCAGGTGTCAGATTCACCAGTTGCACTTCTTCGCCACCTCTTGGCAGGTCGATCTGCTGGTCCGGCGGTGCCATCTGGAAGTAGCGCTCGTCGAAATCCTGGGGCAGGAAGGGGAAGACATTGTCGATCCAGTTCTGGTCATAGGTGCCGCCAAATTCGATGCGTCCCGGCCAGCCGCGGCCCATCGGACCGAAACTCATCGGCTTATAGTCGCCGAATGGCGAGCGGATTTCTTCACCGACAGCTTGCGTATTCGGTAGCCGCAGGCCGGGAATGAGGCGCTGGTTCTTGGTTCGCGACCAGCCGGTGCCGACCGGGTTGTATTTGTAACTCGCTGGCAGTTTGTCCTCTGGATCGAGCCGGTCGGTGCCACCCCAGGCGACATCGTAGGAAATTGCCATGCGCAAGAAGGGCTGTGCCGACGTGGCAGTAAACACTGGCCCGACGGAGCGCCACTCGCGGTGGCCCACGACCTCGAAGAGCTTCGACCAATTGCCCACCTTGACGCCGACCGGCACGCGTTCGGCCGGACGTCCTCCCGGCGCATAGGCAAAGGCATTGGCAATCACGTCACAACGCGGCTTGCGGAAGGCGAAATCGGTTTCCCATAACGTGGCCGAATAACCAGGCACGCCGGTGTGCGTGTCGGCCATGACCAGCGGAATCTGTTCCACCGATTTTTGTACCGGTCCGCCGGGCGTGGCGGGAAAGTCGAACGTGCCTTTGACCACCACGACGATCCACTCATGGCCGGCCTTGTCCATGCCCATGGTGAATTCGTGCGGATACCCCATCTGGTTCCAGATCTGCATCAACTGGTCTCCCAGTTGGCGGCAAAGATCTGCTTCAGCGTAGCTTGCGGCGACAGCGGATCGACGTCGAAAATGTCCGAACGCGCTGTCCACATCACCATATCGCTGATGACCTCTTCGCCCGGCTCGACAGGCGGTACTGGCAGTGCGCTTAAAGCGGTATCCAATTCGCCAGGCGTCAGCTCGCCCTGCTGGGCGGCGACGGCCGCTTCTTCGATCCCGGAAAACCACGCATCGGCGCGAGCCAGCTGAACGGAAGCCTCAGAAAGCTGCGCGACGACGCTCAACGGAAACTGCCTGCCAACCCTATCGACGCTCTGCAAGATAATGCCCGCCGACGCGTCGACAAAGCCCGGACCCGTTAGGAACCGTAGCGCCGTGCCGCGCGGCCAGGTTTCCGAGCCCATCAGCGGCACAATGTGCTGCGCCAGCCAGCGGTCCCAGACGCGCACAAAATCCCCCGGCAGCCGCCGCGTGACGAAATCGCCGGTGGCAGGCATCTTGCCGTAAAAGCCGGGCAGGATCATATCTGCGGCGGACATGAAAATTTCTTGAACATTTGCAGGTTGTAAGGGTTTTCGACGCTGGCGGCCTTGAGTTGGAAATCGGCGTACATGGCTTTGGTGCCCAGGCGCAGGCTGTAGACGTCCGACAGCGAGGTGCCGGTGAAGCGACCGCTGCGCAACATTCTCAGCCACGCCCAGCTGCCGGTCTCGTTGAGCAAGATTTCGGGCGAGCCATCGATCGGCTGGAAGGCCAGCGAGATGACGCCTGTGCCGTCCTTGCCGGGCCACGTCATCGGCTGCGGCCTTGTTGCATTGTTATAATAGACGAGGTTCTGGCCATCGAGATTGAGCGTCACGCGCGCGACATTGGGCGACAGATCCTTCGGTTCGAGCGTGAAGCTCATCAGCGGGCCTGTGCCGCCGGGAAAGAGATCATCACGGATCCGCCTTGCCTGTTCGAACGCGGCCAGTGCCGAAGGATCGAGGCCGAAATCGGCGCGCCATTTCCATGGCTGCGCCGACGTGTCGACATAGCTGATCAGGTGGTCGTTGATGAAGGTGTCGATCAGTCCTGCCGGTCCGAACAGGCGGGCGAAGTCGCGGACATTGACGTCGACGGCGCTGTCCGGGCTGAAAGGATAGCGGTTGTTGAGTGCTGCCTGGCAGAACGGCAGGATGTCGGCGCGCCAGATGGCGTTGAGCTCCGAGGTGACCGCCTTCTGCGTCAGGCCACTGGTATCGCCGGCAATGCCGCCCAACCAATCGTCGATCGGGTCGGGCAGGATCTGCGCCTGTCTGGCAACCGCTCCAGTCAGTTCGGCGAGGCCGCCCTGCTTCTTGATGGCGTCCTGAGGATCGGGATTGGCCGTCACCGTCTGCAGCACGTTGGACAGTGCGGTGAGCGCGACGATTGCGGCGTCGAGCGCCGGCGGCTGGCCCTCGACCTCGGCAACGGCACCCTTGAGCGGCTTGAAATGCTCGGCTACCAGACTGCCGGTAAGATCCACTTCGTCGGCGGAGCCCGCACGCGGCAAAAGCTTTGCTCCGGTTTTTACGATCTTGCCAAGCTTGCCCAGCTTGCCGAGCAGTTTCGAGCCACCTGCCGCCGCGGGCTTGTCGTTTGTCGGCGCTTCATCGGATCGCGTAAGCTCGGTCTCCTGGACCACCGCGGTAACCAGGCGCTTCAGCGCGGAGTCGGCACTTGAAAGATCCTTGAGGTTCTCACTGGCGACGTTGAGGTCGGTCAATGGCGCGAGCCTCATGTCGCGCAGGAAGCTGTCCCATTGCGCGATATAGTCGTCGTAATAAAGCTTCAGAATATCCTCTGACAGCGCCGACACCGAGGTTTCGGAATTTTCCGAGCAACCGCCGGCGAACACCGCCCGGTCGAGTGCTGCCTGGGCGGCGACATCCTCGACCCGGTCGAGAATGGCCTCATGGAAGCCGGCATAGGTGAACGCTCCCGAAATGCCGACCCGAAGCGTCTTGTCGGAACGCCGCGCAAAGACCTTGGCGCCGTTGGGGCCGGCGAAGTTGGCAGGAATCCATTCCTTGAGCGCAGCCACCGCCGGGTCGGCCAGCAGCTGCTTGTAGGCACGCGCCGGCAAGGAAATCGTGCAGACGGTTTTCAGTGCCTCTGCAACCAGTGCCTGGTCCGGGGCGATATAACTGGCGTCAACCGCCATGCGACGGATCGCGGCAAGCTGGTGCTCTTCGGCGTCAGCTGTCGGAAAGGGGGCAGCCGCGGCGAATTCAGGCAGATTGTTGACCCACCAGCTCTGGGCGAAGTCTGGATCCATCTGAGAAAGGCCGGTCATCATGCGATAGGTCTTCAGCGCGCCAAGCATGAAATCCGGATCGCGGATCTGCCGCCACATCGTCGCTTCGAGCAGCGCCACCATGTGCGGCTCGAGAACGTTACGCAAAGCATGGTCGTAAGTGTCGGTCTGTGCCCGCACCAGTTCCGCCGAGGATGATGGCCCCAGCAAATCCTGTGCTGCGCCAGGCGGCGGGGTGCGGGCATTTGCGACCTCATCCATGGCACTGAGGGCGACATCGATGGCAGGCTGTTCTACGGATGCCGGGTTTGCCGCGGCCGAGGTCAGTGGCGTTTGCAGCGCCTCGAACTGGCTTGCCTGGGCCGTGATCGCGTTGCGGTTGTCGTAGTAGGACCAGATGAATAGGCCGCTGACCAGCAGGGCGGCTGCGGCACATGCGGCGGCCGCGCCACGCCAGATCCAGGCGCGGCGGCGTTGCGCCAGCGGATCGAAGGTGCCGAGGCCGGCTTCCTTGAAGATGACTTCTGTGAGCAGGTTCTTTAGGAAGAAGCTGCGTTTTTCGACACGCGGCGCGGCCAACGCCCGGCGCGGCGGAAGGCCGAAGGAGGCAGACAGCGCTGCGGTCAGCCGATCGATGGGCGCCCCTTCCTGGGTCGCCGACGTCAGATAAAGGCCACGCAGCCAAGCGGCCTCCTCATACCGGCTTTCGCCGAACATCGCCTCGATCAGTACCTGGATCGGCTCGGACAGGCTGGCGAGTTGGGCGGGAAACCTGAAGATTTCGGCGCGGGCAGCAAGCTTGTCTTCGTCCTCCAGCCGGGGCACCAGCCGCCGCTCGAGCTCGGTTGCTAACGTCGCGATTTCCCGCTCGATGGTCTTTGCATCGACATGCGCGTCGAGTGCGAACGTAGTCCCCCAGACCTGCTCGCGCGCAGCCGTCGACAAACCGCCGAAGAAAGCCTCGAACCCCTTGATCAGGTCGGCTTTGGTCAGCATCAGATAGACCGGAAGGCGGATTTCGAGGCGATCGTTGAGCTCGGCCAGCCGACGGCGGATCTTGCGGCCATGCGCCTTGATGGTGTCGTCGCCCTCCGAAAGCACATCGATCGAAAGCGCGACGATCACCCCGTTGAGCGCCCGACGGCCCCGGTGCTTCTTCAAAAGGTCGAGGAAGCCCAGCCACTCCACTGCGTCGACGTCGGGTTGGCTCTCCTGTTGGACATAGCGGCCTGCAGTGTCGATCAGAACCGCACTCTCCGAAAAGAACCAGTCGCAATTGCGCGTGCCGCCGACCCCTTGCAGGTCGTCGGTCAGGTCGATCGGAAAATTCAACCCCGACTGGCGCAAGGCCGTGGTCTTGCCGGTGGCCGGCGGTCCGACGATCACGTACCAGGGCATCTCGCGCAGGAACTTGCGACCACCCAGTTTGCGGCGCTTCAACTCGGCCATGACCTCGCCGAACTTGGCTCCGACGGCAGCGACATTCTCTTCGCCGGGGCTGAGTGGCTTGTCTACCGCCGGCGCGGCGATTTCGGCGACGAACATACGGTTGGCACGGATCGCCCGACGCTGGGCGGCGATCAGCCAGATCAGCCAGAAGATGACCAGCAGCGCGATGATGACGATGCGCACATTGTCGGAGGCGAAAGGGTCGTAGGGTCCGACCCTGACGATCGGCCCGAATACCCAGATCACAAAGGAAAGCAGTGTGATGCCAATCAGTGTCCACAGCCAGCGCGATGTCAGGACCGCCCAGAGGAAGCGCAGGATGAACATCTCACAGCCTCTTTTCCACCAGCACCTCAACGCGCCGGTTCAGGGCCCGGCCCTCGCGCGTGCCGTCGTCGGCCACTGGATCCGTGGCTGCCCGGCCCTCGGAATGGACGCGTTCCTGCGGCACTCCGTTTTGTACGAGCATGTCGGCAATGGTCTGGGCGCGAGCCTCTGACAGTCGCTGGTTGGTCGACAGCGGATTGGTTCTTTGCAGAGGGACGCCGTCCGTATGTCCGACCACAGTGATGTTGCCGATCAGGTCACGATTGGCGAGGATCACCTTGGCGATCGAGCCGATCAGCGGCTCGAATCCTTCCGTCAGTGTTGGCCGCGACGACTGGAACAGTTCGGGGTTGGAGGCCTGGATGACCAGCTTGGCCAGCGAAACGCTCTCCGTGCCGCTGAGAGCCGATCTGAGATTGCCCGGCGCCCCGGCCTCAAATTCGGGCAGTAGTGCAAAATCCACAGTCTCCGGCGGCGGGACATCGACCGTCGGCGACACGCGGCTGATGTCGCCACGGGTCGGCGGCGGCAAGGCGCGGACCAGCGCTGAAAGCTCAACCGCCTGGCTGCTTAGTCCCATCGAGAGCCCGACATAGGTCGCGGTGGCGATGACCGCCGCGGCCAGGGCCATCACCCAGATCGGAATGATGAAGCGCTGCGGCTCGTCGGATGCGATGACGCCTTTCCAGTTCGGCGACAGCGGTGCATTCTCGGCGTCGGCATCGCGCAGGAAACGTGCCGCGGCCACACGAACGGCATTGAGCGAGCGATCGCCCGACCGGCCGGGCACGCGATACTTGCCGCGAAAACCGAGTGCCAGGCAGTCATACTGGAGTTCCAGCAATTCGCGATCGCGGTTCGGATGGCGTTCCAGTTCGTCGAGCCGTGTGAAGAACTGCGTGCCGGCGTCGACGTCGCCGCGCAACATGACCACAAGCGGCTGACGCGGCCATGCGCTGGCCCCGCCCCAGGGCGTGTTCAGGGCCAGATCGTCGAGCAAGGCAGCCACTACCCATGCTGCCTGATCGGCCCGTTCCATCGACGACCCCGCCGCCATTGCCGTGTCGCGTGCCCGAACCAGTTCTTCGAGCAGCCGAGTGCGTAACACTTCCGGATTCTCCGGTGGCAGCGCGCTCTCAAGCTCCGGCGCAAACTCGAGCAGGGGCGCGAAGGCGTTGACAAGGCCGTTCGGGTGGGTGCGCGAGCGTTTTACCGGCCCGCCCGGCAAGGATGCCGCCATCGGTCGCGGCATCGGCGTGCCGGTCAGCCTGATGCGGGTGCGTTCGCGATCCTCCGACAGTCCGAAAGGATCATCCCGGCTCATGGTTTCACCTGTTCACCGAATAGCAGTCCACCTGCGGTTCGCTCGGCAGTACACCCGAAACGCCAATGACGAAGCCTGGGGCACCGAGCAGCGATGCCCAGTGCTCGCTTTTCTGGTCGAGCTCAAGGCACAGCCGATCGCCGTCGTAAGGAATCTCGCGCGGTTGCGAATGAAGCGGTTTCAGCGGGATGCCGGGCAGGCGGGACTTCCACAGGCCCTCGAACTCATCCGCCGAGCCTACGGTCGCCTGGTTGACGAATATCTTGCGTAGCGCGTCCTCCGACAGTTCCGAACCGACCCGGATGACGATCCGGCTGGCCACCAGCAGCTTCGGATTGTCGATGCGGATTTTCCAAACATTGGTCGAATGGCGCATGACGGGCAGCGCGCGCGATTTCGGCTCGATGTAACGCAGGCTCAGGATCAGTGAGCGCAATGCATCCGCCAGCGCCGAAAACGGTAGGCCGGGCGCCATGTGATCGTAAGCCGGCAGCTCGCCCAGTCGCCGCGCGCTCGAGCCGTAGGTCGCCATCGAACCGGCTAGCCCGGCCAGTTCCAGGTAGAGTTCGGCCGGATGGAAAACATCCTGCGCCAGCATATGGGCCAGTCGCGGACGCGCCGCGTTGGCGAGGTTGAGCATCAGCAGGTCTTCGACGCTGCGCCCTGGCCCGCCCATGACCATCTTGCCATGCGCCTCGGCGATCTGGTCAAGGCCTGTGACGACTTCCAGAAGCAATTGCCGGTACCAGGCCACTGCACCAGTAACCAGGGCCGGTGGCAGGAACGTCTCGTCTAGCGAAACGCCGCCATCGGCACGAACCCCCTTGATGCCGGCTATCGGCAGGGCGGTATAGCCGCCGACCGATTTGCCGGGTGCAAGCAACAGCGATTGCGGTCGGGCGATTTCGATTTCTTCGGGATCTGAACCGCCCTGGACGGCATCGCGCACCGAAACGATCCGTCCATGATAGCGCGCACCGCTGGGTGGCGCATGCGCCGGATCGAAGCCAACGCCGCCGGCCGGCTCGAGCGGCAGGGCGACCAGCACCGGGCCGGCGCCTGTATCCGGGGTGACCGGCAGCGGACGCGGCGCGTCCATCAGATCCGGAATGGAGAAGGGGGTTCCGTCAGGGAAAATGCCTCGTGCAGACAGGATCGAGATCTGGCCGGCATCGAGCAATGCCTTATCCAGGGTCAATTGCTGAAAGCCGAACGTGTGCAGCTGGCCGGCCTGCAACGCGCCGCGCACAGTCGCCTCGAAGAAACGGTCCTGCTGCTGGAAATGCTGGGTCCGCAGAAAAAGGCCCTCGGACCACAGCACCCTGTTTGCATCGCTCATCCGGCTACTCTCTGCATCGAGCTCCCCATGCCTTGGCCGTCAGGCGGAAATGCCGCCGCTGCCGAGTGTGACATTGGTCGTAAAGTTTGATCCGGGCGAAACCGATTTGGTCGTCCGCCAGTTTCGCCCGCCAGGCTCACGGATGAGTGCAACGAAGCCCAGGGCCGTCGCATCCGGTTCGACCGTAATGGTCTTGGTCGCAGTTTTTCCAGGCGCGACGGCAATCTGGTCGGATCCGATGAGATCACCTGCCAGTGCCGAGCCGGCATCCCCCTGCAAGGCAAAGTAGTCGGCAGAGTTGAACTTACCGGTGCTGCGTAGCCGCATGACCAGCACCGTCACTGGCCGGTCGCCGCCGCCTGGTCCAGGGTTCATGCCGGCCGCTCCTGTCAGCTTGACCGTGATGACCGACGGTTTTGGCGGCCCGGCGCTTTGACAGGCCGTAAGCAGCCCGGTCGCGCCCAAGGCAACGATAAATTCGCGTCGATCGATCATGTCTTACTCCTCCTCATATGCATCCCGAAAATCGGCGCCGATTTCGCCGAGAAAGCTCTTTTCCGCGCTCTCGGCGATTTCACGATGGCGTTTCTGGTAGAGCTCCCACAGCTTCGCGCCGCGCCCGCCCGACAACAGCGTGCCGATCGCGGAACTCGATTTCAGCTCTTCTTCGATGGCTGCCGGCTCAAAACGGTCGACCATCCGCCGCAAGGCAGCCTGCACGCCGCGCCAGGCGCGCACGTGATGCTGTGCCAGATCGCGAACCGCATCCGCGATAGCCGCTTCGCCGGCGAGAAATCCGGGGCTGCGTTCGGCGATAAGCGTCACGATTGCGTCGTCGACCGTCGGCAGAAACTTGAGTGGATTGACCTCGGAGGCTCCGACCATTGTCTGGGCAACGCGGGCATTTCCCTTTTCTTCGGCACGCTTGCGCAGCAGCTGCATCAATCCTTCCATCATAAGGCGGTATTCGCGGCCGAACTTTTCCATCTCGGCGACGGCGTCGCGCCCGGGAAAATCGGCTTGCGCGACACCCATACCGCGCAGGAATGCGGTGCGAAGCGCCATGTCGGCGTGCTGCCTCGCAGGCGGCTGGCGGGCGGGGCTGGCGGCTGCGCCTGCCCGTATTGGGGGAGGGGCATCTGCCCCTCGCACGGGCACGTCCCAGGGATTGGCCGCTTGCTGTGGCTGGGCGTCGCGCTCGCGCTGCCCGGTTGAGCTGGCGCCGCTTCCCGGGTTGGGCGCTGCGGCTGGACCAAAACCGAAGTCGTCGTTGAATTCCGGCAGCTTTGCCGTCGCAGGCTCCGTAGCGCCGTTGGGGAACGACACCGACTCGAGGCCAAATGGGTCTGTCTGCTTGGGTGCGCTGGCTGGTTCTGGATAGTTTGCGGTGCCTTTGGATACTGGTGTTGCGATCGGATCGAGGCTGAACGGGTCGTCGAAAGCAGGCGAGCTGCGCTGTCTGGAATTGGCGCGTTCGAACGCACCCGGGATCGGCTGCTCGAACGGGTTCGGCAGCTCGGCTGGACGTGGCCGCTGCGGCTCTTCTTCCACGGCGGCTGAAAAGAAATCGTCACGGCCGATGCTGACCGGCGCCCGAGACGCCAGCGGTGAGCGCTCCGGAACCGGCGCTGCGGCTGCTGCTGTGGCTTGGGCACTCGACGTCTGCAGATCGACATGCACGATGTAATCGCCCAGTCTCAGCCGCATGCCATTGCGAAGACGCGTCGACTTGCCGGCGCCGAGCGGGCTGTCGGAGTCGTCTATGAACAATCCGCTGCTCGACGTATCGGTGACGAAATATCCGTCGCGCCCACCGCTGATCCTGCAATGGGCGCGCGAAACGAACATGTCGGGATCGTCGATCTGCCAGCCGGCGTCCGCGCTGCGGCCGATCACCAGTTCCCCCTCGTCAAGCCGGGTCTGCCGTACCGCCTGGGTGCGTGGCCCTTGCTCCAGCGTCAGCAGCAGACTCATGCCGCGACCTCCGCCCCTTCCTGCCGCCAGCCGACTAGTGTCCGCAGCCGCATGTCGTCAGCATCGCCCCTTTCAGCGGGCCGCGCAAGCCACGCGGTCCGGGCGAGTTGCACGGTTCCAATACGCGGCGGCGGAACGGCATCGCGCGCCAGCACGATGCGCAGATCGACGTCGAGCGATGCGCCGACCATGTCCCTAACGGCTTGCTTGAACAATTTGAGGCGTTGACCGCCCGGCAGGAACGCCTTGAACTCCTGATAGCCCAGCGGGCCGACGCGGAGCTCGATCCTGCTTTGACGGTTGAAGACGCGCGGACCGATCGTCGCTCCCCGACCGAGCCCTGCGCAGGCTTTGCCAACGCGGGTCTGGAGCGCGGCTGGTATGGTCATCCAGGCAGCGATGAACTCCCTGATCTGGACCGGCACCTTGAACGCCTCAGCCAGGAACAGCGTCAGCCGCTCGGGGCCGTCGACCTGATTGGCAAGCGAAGCGGCCTGGCGCAGCTTCACTGCGTCCAGTTCGGGGTTGTGGGTGCCGGGAAGCCCTATTCCCGCCATGGCTTCAAGCATGGCGCGAACGCGCCCACCTACCGGGCGCTCGACCTGAACCGCCGGATGCGCATCCGCCCACGCCCTGTAATACAGCGCAATCATGCGGTTCTGAAGAATGTTGACGAAGTCCATGAACGTCGTGTCGCTGGTCTGCTGCGCATCGGCGCCGGTGAACCAGCGTTGCGACAGGCGATCGAGTACCCAGCGCGTCAAATGCAGGGGCATCGGACCTTCAGGCCCCATCAGACCAATGTTTGCGACCGTGACCCGAGCGGGCGCTTTGTCAGTCGCTTCGCGGAATTCTGCCAAGTCCTTGGCGAAAAAGCTGAGACGGACATGCTGCCCGAGCCGCGACGGCTCGCGCTCCGGCGGGCCGGAATAGCCGAACAGCCCGCCTCTTCGTTCGAGTCGCCGCAACAACTCGAAGAAGTCGAATGCATCCGACAGCTCTTCGGACCGGCCAGGCTTGTCTAGATCAGGTAGCGATTGCCGGGCGTCATGGGCCATGGCACATCCTCCTGCTTCTGCAGCAGCCATGTGCGGGTTCGCACAAAGCCGTTTATTCCGGCATGACGGGCAAACAGCCGTGCCAGCAAGGCCGAAAGCAGCAAGGTGCTCTGCCCCGCCAGAACCGATTGATCGACATGCAATGTCACCTCCGTGCCTCGTCCGAAGCACATCGGCCCATCGATCTGCAGCCGTTCGATGACCGACCGGGAGTCGATGCGCACGATCGAGTGCACATTGCGGGCGAGGCTCGGGTCTCCCCTGTCGGCGTAAAGCTCAAGCAGCGCATGCAGCGGACCGACGCCGCGAGCTTCTTTTGCAAGGCTTAGAAAGTTGAGCGCGAGCTGCGCTACAAGCCGCCAGGCGAGATTGTCGGCTCGCGATTCACCCGCCGCGCCCGCCGGCAGCGCTGCGGGGATGGCTGGGCGAGGCGGGCGCAATGCGCCGAGAAGCCGGATCGTCTCGACCGGATCGCCGGCTTCCAGAGTCAAGGTAGGGTTGTCGTCAAGAATCGGCAGATCGCGGTTGGTGCAGAGCGCCACGACGTCGACGCGCTTCAGCGGCCGGTTCGCAGGACTTTCCGCGGGACGCGAAATCGCCAGGAAAACGTCGTCGCCCGTGTATGAAGTACGGGTGAGGCCGTCGCGCCGTTCCTCCTCCGTCGGGCGGCGTGGGCGCCGTTCGGTGGAATAAACCCAACCGCTGCCGCGGTTCTGTCCCAGGCTGAAGAGCTCCGGGATTGCGGCGTCGCTCCCCTCGCTGTCGGCGTCCTCGACGCGGATAACCCGATAGATTTCGAAGTCCCGCGCTCGCGTGCGGTCGGCATGCAGCACCTGCCGCGTCTTGCGTGGATCGAGCTCGACGACGTTGCACTCACGTTCGAACAGATTGATGATCGGCGTTGCGAAAAGTTCAAAATCGGCCGCCGTCACATCGGCAACTTCAGGCACCGGACGCTTGAAGATGAAGATTATCTCGAGTTCGGCTGTGCATGTGCGCACGATGGGCTGCAATCCCGAAACCCGAGCATAATGAAAGCGCTCCGGCATCATGAAATATTCGCGCAGAAGACGGTACCCTTCGAAGGTCGGACGTGTACGAGGCATCAGCGCCTCGTCATCGTTGATGCCGACCATTTCAGGTACCGGCAACGGCGATATCGGGTTGGCCTTGCCTTCCGGCCGTGCACCAACGGCCGCGCAGGCGCCGAAAATCGCGTCGAAAAGCAGTGGTGCCTTGGTGCGCGCGGAAAAGTAGAGATCAAGCCGGTCGAGCGACAGTTCGTCGAGCTTGCCTTTTCCGGTACGAGCCAGCGTGATGCGAAGCGCCGCCTCGCCATCCACACCGCCGATCCGCGCGATGCCGGCTGCAGCCAAGGCGCTGCGATCCTGAAAATAGCCGACCGAGGTGATGGCAATCGGCCACAGCGTGATGTCCTGGGCGGTGGTGAACGTGCAACGCGTCGACAGGCCTGGCTGGAGGCTGGAAACCAGACGCGTATTGCGTTTGACGACATGGCCCCCAATCATTGTCTGGACCTGCTGGCCGGGTTTGAACACCACCACGGCCGTTGCCGGCGCCGGCGTGACAAGATCGGGATAGAGAACATCAAGGACGGCGCGCGAGAAACGCGAGCGTTCCGCATCGACCTTGAGTCGGGTCCGCGCGGCCAAAAAAGCAACGCCGTCAAGCAGCCGCTCGACGTAAGGGTCCGGACAGGGGACCGTATCGAGTGAAAGGTTGCGCGCCACCGCGGGATGCATGTCGGCAAATTCTGCCGCGAGCGCGCGGATATGGGTCAGTTCCTCCTCGTAATATTCTACGAAGACCCGGTCCATCTCAGGCTTCCCTAAATTCGGTCCGAGCCAAGCCGTTATCGAGATTGATCGTGGTGCGCAGGCGCATGCGTTCGGGCGTGGGCGTCATGATCAACACCGCATCTATCTCGATCCTCAGGCCCACGGTTTTGTCGCCAAGGGTTACGGTAACCTTTGTTGCACTGTCCTTGAGACGCGGCTCGAAGGTGGCAAGCACCGAGCGGATCTCGCGCGCAAGGGCCTCGCGATCAAAGTCGCGGGAAGAACGGCCCGAGAAGGAAGGCACTCCGTAATTGACGACGCTGCGACGCACCTCCGGAAAATCGGCGAGCGACGGTGGGTTGTCCGTGGCCTGTTCGCTTTCAAGGTCGGAAAGCAGCGGAACGGCCTCGAAGCGCTCGGTATTGAACAAAGCCTCGACATCGCGCCGCACGGCTTCCTTGAGCACACGCGCCGACACCACCACGCCGCGGCTTTCGATTTCAGCGCGGTGCTGGCTCTGAAAGGCCAGGCGATGCAGACGCCGCTTCTGGTCGGCTGTCAACTCCGCGTCGGCGTCGATGAGCCGCGCGCTGGCCGCAACAAGATTGTCCAGCCGCTCCGCGCCAAGCTCGTCCTGCAGTGCCTGGCGCAGCCCGTCTATCTCGGAGGTCATACCCGGCAGATCGTTTACGAGGCGGTCCCATAGAGAGGGCTGGACGGCTTCGCGCTTTGCTCGCGAGCTGCCGCTACCCAGCGACTTGTCCGCGCCGGGCCGCCGGGCCTCACTTGCCGACATAGACATCCATTTCGATTTCGTCGTTGTCGTCGTAGACGAACTTTATTTTCTTGTAGGCAAAGCTGACCTCTTCCTCGATCAGGTCCTCCTCATCCTCGGCCTGCGACATGTCGTATTCCATAATCGAGGCGTCGGTGAGTGTGACGACCAGGTAATCCTTGGTCTCGCCATCAATGGTCCGCCGTGCCGAAAACACGACTTCGTCCAGGGCCTTGTTTTCGAACAGCGCCTTTTTCAGGTAGGGCGAGGACTTGTCATAATGCTTGGTGAACTTGATCATACCCAAGGACACACGACCGCGGCGCGAGAGCGAGTTTGGATCATAGGGTGCGATCATCTTGTAATCGACGCCATGGATTTCGATTTCGTCCTCATGGCCATCACGAGTGCTTGGACCTTTGATATCCGGAACCTTTAGAAAGCCATCAATCTTCGTATTTGTGGGCATTGTCTTTCTCCACCGCTTTCAAAAACCAAGATGTTGTTGCTGCAAATCAAGTCTTTACGGACGGAAGTTCCGAAACCAGCCGGAGCGAGGCATTGATACCCTCCAGCTGATAATGCGGGCGCAGATAGAAGCGGGCATTGTAGTAGCCTGGGCGTCCCTCCACGCTGTCCACCTGAACCTCGGCGGCGGCGAGCGGGCGCTTGGCGCGCGCCTTGTCATCGGCAAAGGCCGGGTTGGCCAACACATACCGGTTGATCCATTCGGTCAGCCAGATCTGCATGTCGGAGCGCTCCTTGAACGAACCGACCTTGTCGCGCGCGATCGCCTTGAGGTAGTGGGCAAAGCGCGAGACCGGGAAAAGGTAGGGCAGGTTGGCGCTCAGCCGCTCGTTGGCTTGCGCATCGGGGTCGACCAGCCGTCCCGCCCTTGTCTCGTCGTCCTGCAGCGAATGGGCGCCAATGAAGGCGGCGAGATCGGTGTTCTTTCGATGCAGGATGGGCATCAGGCCGAGCTTGGCCAGCTCCGCCTCGCGCCGGTCGTCGATGGCGACCTCCGTCGGACATTTCATCGCTATCGAGCCATCATCGGTCGGGAAGCTGTGAACTGGCAGGTTGAGGACCGTGCCGCCATTTTCGACGCCGCGGATCTGCGTACCCCAGCCATAGAGCTTGTGGCTGCGGTTTATGTTCACGCCCATCGGGAAGGCAGCGTTCATCCAGACATATTTGTTGTGGTCGCCATGCACCTCCTCCTCGAAGGTGAAGCCCTTCACCGGAACGGTATCGGTGCCATACGGCAGCCGCGCCAGAACGCGAGGCATGGTCAGGCCGATGTAGCGTGCATCCTCGCTCTCGCGCAGCGACTGCCAGGAGGCATAGGCGGGGTTGGAGACGATCTGCTGCAGGTCCTGCGGATTCGGCAATTCCTGCCAGCTATCCATGCGGAACAGGCGAGGCGAGGCAGCTGCGATAAAAGGCGTGTGCGCTGAGGCGCAGATGCCGGAGATGTTGCGCAGCAGACCGACGTCGCGCGGGTGGTTGGAGAATTCGTACGCACCGATCACACAGCCGATCGGCTCGCCGCCAAGCATCGAATACTCGTCCGTGTAGACTTTCTTGAAGATCGGGCTCTGATCCCACATCTGGCCCTCATAATCCTCAAGCGTGTCGGCCAGCTGCTCCTTGGAGATGTTCATCACCCGGATCTTCAGCTTCTGATCCGTCTCGGTATTGTTGACGAGATACCACAGGCCACGCCATGTGCCCTCCATTTCGCGCACTTCCGGCGCGTGCAGGATCTCGTTGACCTGTTCGGAAAGCATCTTGTCGATTCCGGCAATCAGCGACTTGATCGACTTGATCGCATTCGACGAGATGGTCGTGGTATCGGAACGTGTCTGCGCTGCAAGTGCGAGATTGCGCACCAATTGCTGCAGCTTTTCGCTGTCGTCCTTCTTGACCTTGAAATCCTTCTCGAGGAGCCCGCTGAATTCTCCAAGATCGATGGTTTCCGCCTCGGCGACGGCGGCGGTTTTTTGCTGTTCGGCCATGGTCATTCCCCTGCCTTGTCGTCCGCCAGTGCCTGGCTGGCGATCTGGCCAAGAAGCGGTTCATTGTTCAGCAGTTGCGCAATGCGCTTTTCGGCGTCGACGCGCCCGTCCATGAAGCCGAGAAGTTCCTCGAGTTGGCGGCGCATCTTGAGGATTTCGGCCAATTGGGGCACCTGCTCGGCAATCTTGTCCGGCGCAAAATCGCCCATCTTGGTGAAGGTAAGGTCGAGCGCCAGCTCCTCGTCCCGCTCGGCGCCTTCAGCCTGTGGCAGCGTATTCTTCACGCGGGCTTTCACGCGTGGTCCAAGTGCCTCCATGAAACGCGGGAAACGGTTCGCATCGGTCTCGACCAAGGAGCGGTCCAGCACCGACTTGGCCGCTTCCTTCGTCTGCGAAGCCCCCGAAAGATCGGCCATGACGGCCATGACGAACGGCAGCTCGATTGTCGTTGGACTGCCATAGGTTTCCACGTCATAGGCGATCTGCACCCGCGGCGCGCGATTTCGTTCGATGACCTTGGCTTTGCTTTCGGCTGGCATTGCTTGCTACCTTTCATCCTTCGGAGCCGTCTTCTTGGCATCGGGAACGCCGGCAAGAAGCCGGAACTCCTTCAATCCCGACGGGGCGAGATCTTCCATCAGTTCTACAAAATCCATATGCACCATCCGGCGCACACGGCGGGCGAGGTGGGGAATCGGGCTCGACGGTTCGGTGCGGTCATAAAAGGCGACTACGAGGTCCAGGCATTTTACCACGTCGTCGCGCGAAGAAATCCTGTCAGGGAGTCCGGTGCTCGAGTCCGCGCAGCCAGCCACACTTGCCATTGCATCGGCTCCATGACCGTTTCGGGCAGGCATTATCGGTTCTGCAAGCGAAGGGGACGGCTTTGCCGAGCCATTCGCCATCGCGCCGGCAGCCGAGTTGCGCTCGAGGGTTGTCAACAAACGCTGCAGGAACCGTTTTAATTCCGGAATGGTGGTCCCGCCGCTGCCTTCAAGGCGAGCGTTGAGGGCTGTCTCGACGGCTTCCAGTGCCGCGACCGCCGCGCGCGCATTGGCGATGAGCGACTGCATTTCCTGATTGGCTTGATCCGCCTGTGCCGCGCACCCGGCACGGACCCGATTCAACAGTTGTCCGTGCGCACTGACAAGCGCTGCCTTTTCGGCCGCATTCAATCCTGACGCTGCTTCTTGCAGCATGACGCGGTCGTCGAGCGCAGCGTGTTCCAGGTCGCGTCCGCTGATCGGCCCGATCGAGCGTGGCGCAAAGAAAGTCATTTGCCGTAGGTTGGCCAGCAGCCCGTTCTGACCATTTTGAAGGTCGAGCAGCGCGTTGATGCGGCGCAAGGCGGCCTCGCGAGGCGACGTGTTGGGGCGCAGCGCCGGGTGCATGGTTTCCCAATGCAGGTCGAACGTCCGCCCAATAAGCGTCAGACCCTGCGCCAACCCGGCCAGTCCCTGCTCGTTGGCCAGTGCGCGTGTGACAATTACAATCAGGCGCAAGTCGCGGCCACGCGCGCGCAATTCCTCAGCCTTGGTGAGCACTGCTGGCCAGTCAACGGGAATGGTGCTTTGCGAGACCGGCCTGTTGTTGCCGTCATGGACAACCTTGACCTGGGGCTCCGTCAGGCGCTCCAGTTCGTGAAACGCCGGATCGTTACGCAAATCCTCTCCCGACGGATTTTCACCGTCGAGCGGAGCAAGCCAGAGTGCGACGTCGATCACACCGATCCCCCAGTCGCCGGCCCTGAGGCCGACCTGCCCCTACGTTATCACACGGTTGCGCTTTTCCACAATTCAGCGAGTGCGGAAAAATTAACAAAAGCTAATGCAGCCTTGTCTTGATTGTGGAATCCGAAAGGCGTGATTGCCGAGCCCTGGACCGGAAATGTCGTGCCTGGGATCTCAGGCTCGTGGTTGTTTGCAGCCGGCGATGCAGGATCTTCCACCAATGATGGGAGCCCGCATAATCGGGGATCGAAACCTTTGTTCATCCCGCACTTTGTCAAGCGGCTGCTTATGTGGCAGGTTATCCACTTGCAGAGTGCAGGAGCACGTTCGATGGAACAGCGCCGGTCATCGCAGAGTTTCAAGCGCAAGGAACTGGTCGGCAAGCTCAATCCTCTAGGGTTGCGCGCCTTCAAGGCAGCGGCCGACAGCGCCAAGCTGCGCGGCAATCCTTACGTCGAACTCGTCCACTTCATTGAGCAGCTCGTGCTCTCCGACCGCTCGGATGTGCAAATGATGATCGCCGATGCGGGACTGGATGCGAGCCGACTTACGGCCGATATGACGCGCGCGGTGGACAAACTGCCTTATGGCGCAACCTCGATCGAAGAGTTTTCGGACCATATCTTCCACGCCATCCAGGAGGCATGGAATCTGGCAACACTGGAATTCGGCGTGGAGGAGGTTCGCAGCGCACATGTTCTGCTTGCTTGCCTGAAGACACCGGTACTGGAAGGCCTGCTGTCGAAGATCAGCGGCGAGTTCGACAAAATTGACGCCGACGCCGTAGTGGCGCGCTTCGCCGATATCACGGAGGGCTCACTCGAAGCCGGCGCTTCGCCTACGGTCGCCGCGGCAGAGGCGCCGCGGCGGGTTCCGGGCGGGGATTCGGCACTGGCCAAATATGCCACCGACCTGACTCAGCGCGCCCGCGACGGAAAGATTGATCCGGTCGTCGGCCGCGATCCGGAGATCAGGCAGATTGTCGACATACTGATGCGGCGCCGCCAGAACAACCCGATCCTGACCGGGGAGGCGGGTGTCGGCAAGACCGCAGTCGTGGAGGGTTTTGCTCTGCGCATCGCCAAAGGCGATGTGCCGCCCCCACTGCAGGGAGTGAGCGTGCGCATGCTCGACGTTGGATTGATGCAGGCAGGCGCTAGCGTAAAGGGTGAATTCGAAAAGCGGCTGAAGACCGTAATCGACGAAGTTCAATCCTCTGAAGCGCCGGTCATCCTCTTCATCGACGAAGCTCATACCCTGATCGGTGCCGGTGGTGCTGCCGGAACCGGCGACGCTGCCAATCTGCTCAAGCCGGCGCTGGCGCGCGGCGAACTTCGCACGATAGCGGCAACGACCTGGTCGGAATACAAGCAGCACATCGAAAAAGACCCGGCACTGACCCGCCGCTTCCAGGTGATAAAGATCGACGAGCCTTCGGAATCGGTTGCCATCCTCATGTTGCGCGGCGTAGCCGGCGTTCTCGAACAGCACCACGAAGTGCAGATATTGGACGAGGCGATCGACGCGGCGGTCGCCCTGTCGCATCGCTACATCCCGGCGCGCCAGTTGCCGGACAAGGCGGTCAGCCTTCTCGACACCGCCTGCGCGCGTGTCGCCGTATCGCAGCACGCCACGCCGGCCGAGGTCGAGGACATCATGCGCCGTCGTCAGGCGCTGGAGGTCGAGCGCGGCATTATCGGCCGCGAGGCTGCAATCGGCATCGAAGTGGCTGAGCGGCAGGCACGGGTCGAGGCTGGGCTTGCTGAGACCGAACGCACGCTAGCAGCCGCGCAACAGCGCTGGGAGCGCGAAAAGGCGCTGGTGGCCGAGATACTCGAACTGCGCGCCAGGCTACGCGGTGACGGCGTGCCTCTCGATGCCGTGGAAGGGCAGGAGGCCGCCACTGAGACAGAGAGCGTGGACCTGCCGGAGACCGAACGGTCCAACGCCGGGACGAAGCTTGCGGCGGGAGGCGGTACTTCTCCTCCCGATCCGGCTGCCGATCTCGCTCGGCTGCGCGAACTGATGAGCGAACTGGCCGAGGCGCAAGGCGAAACACCGCTGATCCTGCCATCGGTCGACCGCAACGCCGTGGCGGCGGTGGTCCAGGACTGGACGGGCATCCCGACGGGGCGGATGCTGTCGAGTCAGACCGAGAAGGCGCTGCGGCTCGCGGCCACTCTGTCCGAGCGCGTTGTCGGACAGGATCACGCCATGGAGATGATCGCCAAGCGCGTGCAGACCAGCCGCGCCGGTCTCGGCGCTCCGGAAAAGCCGGTGGGTGTATTTCTGCTTTGCGGCCCCTCGGGCGTCGGCAAGACCGAAACCGCCTTGGCACTGGCCGAAACGCTTTTCGGCGGAGAGCAGAACCTGATCTCGATCAACATGTCTGAATTCCAGGAGGCGCATACGGTCTCTACCTTGAAGGGCGCGCCGCCCGGCTATGTCGGCTACGGCAAGGGAGGAATTCTCACCGAGGCGGTGCGACGCAAACCCTATTCGGTGATCCTGCTCGACGAGGTCGAGAAGGCGCATCCAGACGTGCACGAAATCTTCTTCCAGGTCTTTGACAAAGGGATGATGGACGACAGTGAAGGTAGACGCATCGATTTCAAGAACACGCTGATCCTTCTTACGTCGAATGTCGGCTCCGAAGTGATTATGGACCGGACAAGGAATGGCGCGGTCCGGGCAGGGCTCGACGAACTGGACACCGCATTACGCAGCCCATTGCTGAAAGTCTTCCCTGCGGCCTTTCTCGGCCGGGTGGTGACCATCCCCTACTTTCCGCTTTCGGATTCGATGATCGAAGCGATCACCCGTCATCAGTTCGCCAAGATTGCTCGCCGGCTGCGCGCGACCAACGATGCGGAATTGGTAATCGGCGACGGTGTAATGGATCTGGTCAAGACCCGCTGCACGGAGATCGAATCCGGCGGCAGAATGATTGACGCCATCCTAACCAACACGCTTCTTCCGGAACTGAGCCGCGGCGTGCTGAACCGGTCGCTCACGGGCGAAAAGATGACGAAGGTCACGGTTGGCGCCTCAGGCCAAGGGTTTACCTATTCCTTCGAATAGGCCAGGCGAATTATGGCGGCCCCTTTCGGCCGATTACTGCATTGAGCTGATGTCCGCTAATTGATACCTGCGGCTTGCACGCGCTCAGCTCGCTATCCGAGGACAATCATCGCCGCCATCGCCCGCAGTTCTGCCTGCTGGAAAAGCGCGCAGCCGACCGGCGAGCGAGATGCGGTGCATAGCAGAGGACACATGATGACTTTAGCAATCTCGCCCTCGGAAGCTGAATTTTCGTATGATGACTTCGATTTTATCTTGCGCCGGGTGTATGCGACGTCATGGCCCGCAAAAGTTGGAGGACCCATGCAGCAGGTCGAACATCGAACGTCCCGCAGGTCGTTCGTTTCGGAGGCGCAGATGCGCTGCGTGACCAGATCGAAGCAGGCTTCCACGCGCCTGGTGACAAATTGCCGACAGAACCCAGCGCTTATCTAGCACGCGTTCACATCCTCGGCGGACAGGTTGGGAGCCTCAAGGCGCTCGGGCCTTGTCTTGACCGCTTGGTAGCGATCACCAACGGCACGGAGCGATGAGCGTCAGCCGGCGCTCCAAAGCCGCCACCAACAGCTGGCGCGAGGCGCCAGCGTCACTTCGGATCGCCGCCACCTCGGCGTGAAGGACGGTGAGGTTCACCCCGGTCGAAGTCGAATGAGAAATGCTTCCGCATCTTCGCCGGCGCTACCGAGTTCGGCGCCGCATGGAAGAAGACCTCGCGCGCGGGCCGCGACTATCACTCGGTCAAGCTCGACGATCCGAGCTTCCCCGCTCCGATCTATGCGAGCCTGGTCGAAACCGAGACCGAGGGCGAGTTCTCCCTCATCTGGTCCGCCCCACCGCAGAGTCATCCGCCCAAACGGAGCACCGCCGCAAAAGGCGGGGCTTCGCCATGTTCAGGTCCGCTGCTGACTAGCACATACGTTGGGTGCAGCACTCTAAGCTTTAACGGGTGCCTTGCGCGCCTTCCTCACCGGCGACTTGATTGCGGTTGTCGCTGCCGCGGTGCGAACAGCTCGTTTTGGTTTTTCTGCCGCAGCTATTGCTGGCACTGCTGCCTTGCGCCCCAGGCCTATCGATTTTGCCAGGGCCGAGCGGGTAGCCGTGTAGTTCGGCGCCACCATCGGATAATCCGAGGGCAGGTTCCATTTCTGGCGGTATTGGTCAGGGCTCAGATTGTAATGCGTCCCAATATGACGCTTCAAGGATTTGAACTTCTTCCCGTCTTCCAGGCAGATGATGAAATCCGGTGTCACCGATTTCTTAATCGACACCGCGGGCTCCAGTTTGACTGCGGCCGGAGCCACGGGCTTGCCGACCCCTTGCAAAGCGGCATGGGTGTCCCCGATCAGCTTCGACAACTCGCCGACCGGCAGAGGATTGTTCGAAACATAGGCGGAAACGATGTCGGCGGTAATTGCTACGAGATCAGCCTGGTCGTTTTGGTCTGGAGAAACCGTCATCGAGTTTTCCTCTTGTCTAATGGCGCGCGTTGAAATGGATGAGCTGTTTATTGCCAACCAGGCAAACAATTCGTTATTCCGCAACAAACCCTTTTCCCCACAAATATCAAGCCGGCAAGCTTCGCTTTCATCGCCTCCAGACAAGCTTGGACGCGCTCGATGGCGACAGCCGTGCTGGTCGGGAATACTGAAAGCGAGCAGCGGCTTCGGACAGCGCTGCCCTATTCCGTGCGTACGGCACGCCGAGAATGGCCGGGGCGCTGGCCCGCGAGCGACGGATCATCAGCGCGACGATCGCCGCAACATAGGGCATCATCAACATATATTGGTAGGGAATGGCTATGCCGATGCCTTGGATTTGCAATTGCAGCGCGTCGAGGAAGGAAACACTAATGCCGCTACCAAATCGGGTAGGGCCGCCACAGGCCGGCGATGAGGATGATGATCGCCAGCCAGCCGCGTCCGTTGGTCATGTCCGGCACGAAACGCGCCGCTTGGCCGACAGAAAGAAACGCCTGCCAGCCCCGCCATCAGGCCGCCGAAGACCACGGCAGCATACTGGACCGGTGCAGAGGCATCTCCATGGGATATTTTCGCGCACCTACGCTCACATATGCCGGATAGTTATAGCGAACTCGTGCACGGTGCCTGCCGTCATCTTCATACCTGATGGCGCCGTTCGCGTCCGTCTCGACCAGGCCAATAGCGACGTCAAAGTCATAGTCCCCATATAGCGAGACATTGTTGTTCACGACGCTGAGCTGGACCGACGTGGCATCTGGCTTGGCTATGAGGCTCTGACGCTCTACTCGCAAATGTTGGACTCGAGGACGCGGCGCCGCCTCGGAAGAGGTAGGCCCGCTACCGACGATGATCTTCGAGGTTCGTCGAACGAGCGCTTAGAACAGGACCACCCTTGCCGTAGGTGTGGGAGGTTGAAGGCCTGCAAGGCCCTGGGCGGCTTCTCGACCAATATGGGCATTTGGAATTCGATAAAGGACAGCCGGCCAAGGCCAGAGCTCCGTAGCATGCACCCGCACTCCAAATACAGCCATCGCGTTAAGACGCAGGCCGAATAAATTTTCACCAATATTCCGGACTGAGCGGCTAAGCAACGGTGGAGCAACCGTACGTTTGTTACATCCAATTGAAGCCAATCGGGAATAGTCCCAGCGGGGCGTGTTTTTGGGGATGGACTGGATGAGCAATGCGCAACGGGTAACTCCAGTTCTAGAACAAGCATCGCTGCACTTCTAAATAGGGCCGAGTATGGCGACACAGTTTCGATGAAAACGGCACTGAAGCAAATTAGGCAGGCTGCGCCTTGTTTGGTCGCATCCGACGAAGAGCTAACCGAGGCGATCGTCGAAGCAGCTGCCATGGGCCTGTCTCAATGAGTGGCATATTATCCTGGCGATTTGGCCTTGTTGAAACAGAGGTCTTTCATCGTGTCTGCGCCGAGGCCGGTATCTCGGTTAGTAGCCAGCAAGCGGAGCGCCTGAGCATGACCGCAGTGGCACTCTTCTCGGACGGCGAGTTCGACGAGGCTGTTCTTTATGAACGCCTTCGGCTTGTTGCCGGCTCTCTGCCGAGAAAGGACCAAGCATGACTCCCATCATCGGGAAGCCCTAGCGAGCGTTGTCGGTCGATATGACCTTGTCGATCGAAACGTGGGCGACAGGACAAGCGATCCCGCAGCAATACTGTGAGGCGAAGGGTTTGCTGCCTTTGCCGAACTTCCCTGCGCGCCGGTGTTCCACCGCGGAAAAAAGCCCGCCGCACGGTTGGGTGCGGCGGAGCCGGACGGGCGCTGTTGCACCAAGCGGGGGACTAGGTGGGCGGGCTTGCCAGGTGCGCGCGAGCCGTAGACAAACTTAGGCGCATGAGTTGGCCATACGCCTAGTAACCGCCAGTTAGACTGGCCCGAAATCGGGTTTCCACTGTCAAGGGACAGGACAGTTCCCGGAGCCCCGCCCGACGGGATCGACGCCGGCTGCATCCGACCGGTTCAGATCAGAGCCGTGCACACGTCATGAACAGGCAAACCCGCGCACCCCTGTGAGGTACGAACCGCCGCTGGTTTCCATAACGCTACACGTCTCGGGTCTTGATACCTGCGTGCGGGGAGCTGTGCAAAGATCCGTTCTCGGGGCGCTCACGCTATATCCTTCAGCGTGTCGAGCGGCCCTTTCAAAGCGGACCTCGGTTGGATCAACTCCGGCGCAATCAGGAAAATCTGCGGGGCCGTCGGCGGTTCATTGACCAGTTCGAACGCTTTCGCAATCATCGCCTCAAAATTCTGCCGCACCATGATTACGGGGAAGGGCAGGAAAGAGGCGAATGGGTCATAGTCGTAGCAACCGACGACAAGGTCGCTAAACATCTCCGCCGGCCGGCCCGCCATGAAACGCAGCAGACCCTCCATATTGATCGACGAATTGATGAACAATGCGCGCGGCAGCTTGCCACGGCGTTGGCAAAATGCCTCGAAGGCACGCAACGTTATCTCGGGCGAATAGCCGGAGGACTGTACTCCGTCATCAGGGTCGGCGCCCAACAGTGCCTTTTTGGTCGCATGGAAAGCGGCGATGCGTTCGCGGCTTGCGTGGTCGTTGCGGCCGCCAAACAGAAACAGCTCGTCCGGCCGCAGGGGGTCATCATTGCCGAATTGGCGGATGATTGCCTCCGTCAGCATCCGCGCGCCCTCATAGTTGTCGCTGATCACCGAATGCGCCTTTGCTCCCGGCAGGTCGATGTTGACATGCCTCAGTCCCGCCGCCTCGCAGACCTCGTGCACGCCGTCCGGATCGGTGGCGCCGACGATGAAGAGCTGGTCGATTGAGTAGGAAATCAGCGTCTCCGCGGTCCGCCGTTCCTCTTCCGGGTCGCGGCTGGCACTGACCACGACCGGGCATTGACCGCGGCTGCGCACATGTCCCTCAAATGTCTGCGCCATGGAGGAGAAGTAGCGATTGTCGTGGATGGGCAGCATCAGGCCGACCAGGCCCGATCGCGACCGTCGCAAGCCTCGCGCCTGCAGATTGGTGGTGTACTGGTGGCGTTCGGCGAGGCTGAGAATTGTTTCCGCCGTGCTTTCTTTGATGCGGCGCTTGCGCCAAGTGCCATTCAGCACCGCGCTCACGGTCGACGGCGAACTGCCCGATAGCACGGACAGATCATAGATCGTCGCCTTCTTCTTGACCTGCTGATCCATGTGGCCCTCCGGAGGGTCTCTTTAGAGCAATATCCCGCTGGAGCAATATCTCCCTTGACGAGCGCATCTTGATGCAAGATAGTTTTTGCACCATCGATTGTGCAAGCACAAATCGGTGGCGGACGTATGTCCCCTTTGGGAACGCTATGGGAGGAGTACAGATGAAAAAAATCATGATCGCGGCGCTCGCCGCGACCCTTATGGTTGGCGGATCAATCGCTGCCATGGCTCAGCAGGCCGGCAAAGTCGGCGTCGTCGTCAAGATCGGCGGCATTCCCTGGTTCAACGCAATGGAGGCGGGGATCAAGGAGCGCGGCCAGAAGCTCGGCGTCGACGCATTCATGGTTGGCCCGACTAGTGCCGATCCGGCACTGCAAGTTCGCGCCATCGAGGATCTGATCGCACAGGGCGTCAAGGTCATAGGTGTCGTGCCGAATGACGCGAAGGTGCTTGAACCTGTCCTGCAGAAGGCGAAGGACGCCGGCATCATCGTCATCACGCATGAATCGCCCGGCCAGAAGGGCGCCGACTGGGATTTCGAACTCGCGTCCGCGACCGGCTTCGGCGAGGCTCATGCCAAGCTCTTGGCGGACAAGATGGGCGGCAAAGGTGAATATGCAGTCTTCGTTGGTTCGCTGACGGTCCCGCTGCACAATGCCTGGGCCGATGCGGCAATCGCGTATCTGAAGAAGAACCATCCGGACATGAAGCTTGTCGGCGATCGTTATGGCGTCGCCGAGGATGTGGACAAGAGCCGCAGCACTGCACTTGACCTGATTTCCGCCAATCCCGGCTTGAAAGGCTTCCTTGCCTTCGGCAGCCAAGGCCCGATCGGCGCTGGCCGCGCAATCGAAGAGCGCCGGAAGGTGGGCCAGATATTCGTGCTCGGCCCATTCTCGCCGGGGCAGGGACAGAAGCTCATCAAGAGCGACGCGATCTCCGGCGGCTTCATGTGGAATCCGAAGCAGGCGGGTGAGGTTTTCGTCACGCTGGCCGACCAGCTCATGAAGGGCAAAGAAGTCAAGGATGGCGATACGATCGAAGGGCTAGGGACAGTCAAGCCCGACTTCGAAAACCATAACATCATCGTCGATCAGCTGGTCCCGATCAACAAGGACACTGTCGACGGCCTTGCGGCGATGGGCCTGTAAAGCCTCGCAAGGCTGTGGCAGCCGGGCTGGCCTCGAGCCGGCCCGCCTGAGGATGTGTCAACGCGATTAGATCCAGGTTCAACTCGATGGCTGATCAGGCACCCGATGGCTCCGCGTCACGGCCGCTGCTATCGCTCCGAAATGTCAACATGACGTTTGGCGGCGTCAAGGCGCTGAAGAATGTCAGCTTCGAGGTTCTGCCGGGCGAGGTGCATTGCCTCGCCGGCGAGAACGGTTCAGGCAAGAGCACGCTGATCAAGGTCATCACTGGCGTGTACAGGCCCGAGGCCGGCGCCGAGATCGCCTATGACGGCCAGAGCTACGCCCATATGTCACCGGTGACGGCGCAGGCCGGCGGAATTCAGGTCATCTGGCAGGACCTCGCCCTGTTCCCCGAGATGACCGTCGCCGAGAACATCGCGTTCCAGACTGTCATCGGCCGCTGGCCGCGACTGGTGAACTATGCCGAAATGCGGCGTGTCGCGACCAACGCCTTGCAACGTCTTGGTGTTACCCTCGATGTCGATCTCGCACTCCACAATTTTCCAATCGCACAGCGGCAGATCGTAGCTATAGCGCGCGCGCTCGTCGGCGAAGCGAAGCTTGTCTTCATGGACGAGCCGACGGCCTCGCTCACCCAATCTGAAACCGACTATCTGCTGGACATTGTGCGCAATCTGTCGGCGTCGGGCGTTGCCGTTGTGTTCGTCAGTCATCGCCTGGCGGAGGTTCTCGAAATCTCCAGCCGTGTGACGGTGCTGCGCGACGGCGCCTTGGTTGGCGTCTATCCGACCAAAGGTCTGACCCAATCGCGCATCACCGAGCTGATGACCGGTAAGACCTTCGACTATTCCGTCCTGCATCGCGATTTGAGCACGAGCCCGGTCATGCTTGAGGTTAAAGGGCTGTCGCGGCCCGGTGAATTCGAGGATGTGTCATTGACGGTCCGGCGCGGCGAGACGCTCGGCGTCACCGGGCTGCTTGGGGCAGGGCGCACCGAGCTGGCGTTGACCTTGTTCGGCATGCGCAAGCCGAGGTCCGGCTCTGTTGTGCTGGATGGCAGGCCCGTTCGCTTCGGTTCCAACCGTGACGCGATCGCCGCCGGCGTCGCCTATCTTTCGGAAGACCGGCTGTCGCTCGGCCTCATTCAGCCCCAATCAATTGCCGACAACATGGTCATTGCCTCGCTGGACAAGGTTCTTTCGGGCGGTTTCATTTCGAGCGATCGCAAAAGGTCCCTGGTCAGTAGCTGGATAAGGGATCTCGGCGTTAGGATCGGAATGCAGGAAGACGCGGTTTCGACCCTGTCGGGGGGAAATCAGCAACGTGTCGCCATTGCAAAATGGCTGGCCACTCAACCGAAACTGCTGATCCTCGACGGACCGACGGTCGGTGTTGATGTTGGCGCGCGTGCCGGCATATTCAATATCGTTTCCAAGCTGGCCGACAGCGGCCTATCGATTATCCTGATCTCGGACGAGGTACCGGAAGTCTATTTCAACGCGGACCGTGTGCTGCACATGGCTCAGGGGCGCGTTGTCAGCGAATATATTCCCGGCGCCACGTCCCTCCAGGCGATCGAAGAGGCGGTCTATGCGTAGGTTTGTCCGCTCTCATGCAACAGAGCTGGCTTTGCTCGCCGTGATCGCGGTCATCTGCGCCTTTCTGTCGTTTGCGACAGACCGGTTCTTCACCCTCGGCAATGCGTTTGACCTCCTGAACACAAGTTCGGTCAACATCATCTTCGCCGTCGGTCTGCTCGTCGTGCTGATTGCCGGCGGCATTGACATCTCCTTCGCGGTTGCCGCCTCCGTGGTGCAATATCTGACGGCAATAGTCCTTGGCTGGATCGGCGGCGGGAATTGGATTGTCGGCCTCACCATCGCTGGCGCATTGGGCGTCACGTTGGGCTGCATCAATGCTTTCCTGATCCACAGGTTCAGGATCATCTCGATCGTCGCCACGATTTCGACCTTCAACATTTTTTTCGGCTTGCTGATGTTCTTCACAGGCGGCGTTTCGATCTACAATCTGCCGGACTGGCTCACCACCCGCGTGGTGCTGTTCGAGCGCGAGATGGCTGACGGCACCTGGGCGGAGATCACCCTACCCGTGCTCATTATGGCCATGTGCGTATTCGCTACCTGGGGGCTGATCACGCGCACGACCACTGGTCGCCAACTCTACGCTTTTGGCGACAATCCGGAAGGCGCGCGCCGCTTCGGCATCAATGTTGGGGCCATGCAATTTATCGCCTTCGGCTGGCTTGGCCTGATGGCAGGCATCGCCGGTCTCGTCCAAGCGCATTACGCGCAGGAAGTCGTGCCTAACGCCCTATATGGGCGCGAACTCGACGTCCTGGCAGCCGTGGTCCTTGGCGGTGCACGGCTTGGCGGCGGCAAAGGCAGCGTGCTCGGCTGCATTCTTGGCGTTCTGTTGGTCTCGATCACCCAGAACGGACTTAATTTGATGGGCGTGTCGCCTTTCGCGTTCAAGATGATCGTCGGCACCATCATCCTAGCCGCCATTACCCTGTCGAACACCAGCATCGAACGCCTGCTGCCGTTCCTGAAAAGCCGGCGGGTGCCTTCATGACGGCTGTGATTGAACGCGTCCGCAACTTGCTTGGCCCCGAACTGGCAGGTCCGCTTGCTGCGTTCGTGGTAGTCATGATCGTGTTCGGCATTGCCGCACCGAACTTCCTTTCCCGGGCCACTTTTGGCTCCGTCGCCTACCAGCTGCCGGAGCTCGGCCTGCTCACACTCGCCATGCTGCTCCCGATCCTGACCGGCGGCCTGAACCTGGCCACCACCTTCACCGCCAACATCGCCGGGCTGACGCTCGCTTGGATCCTTCAAAGCCAGGGCGGCGTCGACGCGGGCATCGGTGCCTTTGTCCTTGGCGCGATCCTTGCCCTTGCGGTCGGAGCACTTAGTGGACTGATCATGGGGCTCGTCATCGCCAACACCAAGGCTCACCCGATCCTGGTCTCGCTGTCGATGATGATTTTCCTGCGCGGTCTCGGTGAGTTCCTGACGCATGGCGGCGACGTGTCCGGCTTTCCCAGCTTCCTGGCGCCGATCGGCTACGGTTCGATTCTTGGTATCCCGGTTCCGTTGCTCATTTTCATCACCTGTGTGCTGATCTGGCAGCTCCTGCTGACACGCATGAAGCTAGGCTTCAACACCTATATGATCGGCTCCAACATCGAGGCCACGCGCTACTCCGGCATTAATACGCGCAAGGTGCAGGTTCTGGTCTACACACTGTCCGGTGCGATGTGCGCGGTCGCCGGTATCATCATGCTGGCGCGCTTCAATTCGGTGCGTGTCGGCCACGGCGAGTCCTACCTGCTGATCACTGTGCTTGCCTGCTTTCTTGGCGGGGTCAATCCGTTCGGCGGCTTCGGTCGCGTGATCCCTGTCTTCGTCGCGCTCGTGGTGCTCCAGCTTCTGTCCTCGGGACTCAATCTGATGGGCGCCAACCAGCATCTGGCGACGGCGGTCTGGGGCATTTTGATGATCACCGTGATGATCCTGCGCTGGCTTGCTGGGCGCCTAAAGTTCCTAAACACAAACAAAGGGTGAGTTAGATGCATGGTTTTGGGGTCCACACCTCGATGTGGACGATGAACTGGGACCGGGCGGGCGCAGAGAAGGCGATCGCCGCTTCCGTCAAATACGGCATGGACTTTATCGAGATCGCGCTTCTGAACGCGCCGGCGGTCGATGCCGCGCATACGCGCGCCTTGCTCGAAAAGCACAATCTTCCAGCTGTTTGCTCGCTTGGCTTGCCGGAGCGGGCCTGGGCCTCGGTGCGGCCGGATGCCGCCATCGAACATCTCAAAGTGGCCATCGACAAGACTGCAGAGATGGGCGCTCTGGCGCTTTCCGGTGTGATTTTCGGTGGTATCGGTGAACGCACCGGCGTGCCACCCACCGACAAGGAATACGACAACATCGCGCATGTGCTGACCGTCGCCGCCAAGCACGCCAAGACGCGCGGCATAGAGCTCGGAATCGAGGCGGTGAACCGCTACGAGAACCACCTGATAAATACCGGCGCGCAGGCCGTCTGGATGCTCGAGAAAGTCGGCGCCGACAACATCTTTGTCCATCTCGACACCTATCACATGAACATCGAGGAGAAGGGGGCCGCCAATGGTATTCTGGCCGCTCGTGAGCACCTGAAATACATTCACTTGTCAGAGAGCGATCGCGGCACCCCGGGCACCGGCAACTGCCCCTGGGACGAGATCTACGCAACGCTCGCGGCGATCGGCTTCAAGGGCGGACTTGCCATGGAAAGCTTCATCAACATGCCGCCGGAAGTCTCCTATGGCCTCTCCGTCTGGCGGCCGGTCGCGAAGGACGAGGCCGAAGTGATGGGCAATGGCTTGCCTTTCCTGCGCAACAAGGCTCGCCAATACGGTCTGATCTGACCCAATGCATGACGGGCAGGAGGCGGACGGCGCGAATATCGCCGTCTTCGACGTTGGCAAAACCAGCTCTCGGCGATGACGTTCGACGGCGTGCTCGCCGAGAGTCTTTCTGTCCGCAACGAGGTTCGGCCCGGTCCACCTTGGCGGGAACCACGACCTCAAGGGCATTAGCGACTGGCTGTTCGGCTCGCTTGCCACTTTGTGCCGACAAGGAAATTCTCGATATTGGCTGCAACATGGGTGTCGTCGCCTATGAGATATCCAAGCTAAGACCCAGTTCGATCCATGGGATCGACATTGCCAAACCTCATATCGAAACGGCAAAAATGTTATTGAGGGGCTCCCCGGTACATGCCCGGTTCGATCGCCTAAATCTTGGCAGCCGGCGCCTCGGCAATATCCTTCTGCCGAAGTACGATATCGTCCTGCTGCTGGCCGTCTACCAGCACATGCAGCGCAACATCGGCCCGGGCAAGGCGCGAAGGGTGCTTTCCAATATTGTGAGGCGCACCTCAAGCGTCGTTGCCCGCGTTCCGCCTGGAACGGATGGCGAATTCATCGAAACGCTTGCCGATGAGGGCTGCGCTCGGCATCTTCCCTCACCTCAACAGTCGTGCGTTCGTCTGAGTTCGTTTCTGCGAACGCGCCGTGGTCGATAACGACCAAAACGCAACGCCCAAATCACCTCCACTTGCCGTGGGGCACCCGCAACTGGAAACGATGGCGGGCGTTTCTGTGACTGAACGGGATATAAGACTACTGTGGCATCAAGCCTGGTTGAGGAAAAGCCCGACTGTCATGAAGCCAATGAACGAAGAGCATCTGGCGGTCCTACGCAGGCACATGGTCGAGATGATTGCAATCCATACCGACCTTGCAAGCGAAGAACTCGGCAAGGCGGCGCCCGATGAGCGGGTGATGGCAGCGATGCGGCGAGTGCCGCGGCATCTCTTCGTTCCAGCCTCGGTTGCAGCTTATGCCTACCAGGACATGCCCCTGCCGATCGGCTTCGATAAAACCGTCTCGCAGCCGTTCATCGTCGCTCTCATGACCGATCTCCTTGCGCCGCAACCGCACGAGGCGGTGCTCGAGATCGGCACCGGCCTGGGCTATCAAACCGCAATTCTTGCGGAGCTCGCCGGGCAGGTTTGGAGCGTCGAAATCATCGAGGAATTCGCAATCCATGCGAAGGCTCTCCTGCAGGGCCTCGGCTTAGCCAATGTCGGCATTCGTCGGAGACGGGTCTCGTGGCTGGCCCGAGCACGCCCCATTCGACAAGATCCTGGTCACGGCGGCGGCTGAGCAGACCCCCCCGGCTTTACTGAAGCAACTCAAGCCGGGGGGACGCCTGGTTCTGCCTTTGGGATCTGAAGAAGCACAGTTTCTGACTGTCATCGACAAGGATGCGGCAGGGCAGCTCGGGACCCGGAAACTCATCCCGGTTCGGTTCAGCCGGCTCGAAACGGCCTAATGGAAGACAGCCGCGACGGGGAGTTCCCATCGCCACGCTCGGCCTTGTGCCCCGCAGCGCCGCCATCAACATCGGCCCGAGCGAAAAAACTCCCCAGCCCTAGCCTTGTCAGCTTGGCTATTGCTGGGGTTTCCGCATCATCGGCAATGTGCGGCATGATCCGCATCGAGATAAGCTCGCTATGATGAAGTCTAACGCGAGATACAAGGCAGTCGACCGTCGCTTCGCATGATCTCGACCCATCTCCAGCCTTCCGCCTTCACTGCCTTGGCAGCGCTTTCAAGCTTGGCTGCGACAAGGGCGTCCAGCTTCACGACATCGACGGCGAAACCGCCTTCCTTGTCATCGAACAGATCGCGCCTGACGCTCCCGCCTGCCGCCTCGTAGGCGTCCAGCCCACCCAGGAAATTTGACCCTCTTGTCGCTTGCCCGAACGCCCCGCCAGCAAGCGCGGAACGAATGTTTTGCGCGTAACGGTTCCACGCCGGCAGTTCATTCCACACCCGTTCCTGCGCCTCGTGATCGTCGCTGATCGTGAAGGCCGAAAGCTGCTCAAAGGTCATGTCCTCGTTGCGGTAGGCTTCCAAGAGGCGCGGCGACACGCGACCAAGGGCAAGGCAGCGGCGCACAATCGTTTCGGCCGCGCCGAACCGTGCGGCAATGTCGGGGACCGACTTGCCTTCGTCCGCCAGATCGCGGAACGCCTCGTACTGGTCGACCGAGTGCATGTCCTCGCGCAAGACGTTTTCGGCAAGACTGGTCGCCTTCGCGTCCCCTCCCGCTCGCTCCTTGCATTCAACGGGGAATCCTTCGCGATCTCTCCCTTCTCGGCCAGCAGATTGAGTGCTGCGCGGCGTCGCCCGCCAGCGCTCACGAAATAGCGGCCCTTCTTGTCGCCCTTCCTGACGACAAGGTTTTGCAGCAGCCTGTAGCCATCGGCCCTGTTGCTCGCTGCCAGCGCCGCGATACCCTCGGCGCTATAGGTTTTGCGGACGTTCTTCGGGTCTACGTCCAGCTTGTTCAATGAAATGGTTATGGTCTCGGTCATGATGCTTTCTCCTGATTTCCCTTTTTCCCGCGAAGCGAAATCCTGCCCGAAGGGGCAGGAGCCCCGCTCCTGCTCCCGAGCTCGTGCGGAACAGCGGCGGAGAGGGGGCAAGACGACAAATCGGACGGGGATCACCCGCCCGAAGGCGAAGCCGGGGGTCGGCGCCGATCCGCGTATGTGGATCCGCGTCGATCCTGCACAGAGCGCGGCCCTGGCCGCGCGGAGGAAGGACGGGGAGACCGATTTTCCCCTTGCAGGGGAGAGGGGGCAGAGCCGCCCTTTCCCCCCTCTTTTCACTACTAACCCTGACCCGGCTGGCGGCCGCCGCCCTGTGGAAGCAGGCGCGGCGCCGTCGGTCACGACGGCTGGTTGTCGTTGCCGGATTTGCCCTTGAACTCAACCGCACCCGACCAGGCTGCGCAACCCCGACCAGCTGCGCCTGGCCAGTGCTCTACCTCAGCCAAGTCGTGAGGGACCACGGCAGCAGCTAGCGCCGGTGGCGGGAAAAGTCATGCTCTCCTAAAGGGAGAGACGAGCGCCTTTGTCGGAATGTCGCAGTGGGGTGGAAACCGGAAGTTCGACGCGAACCCAACAGAGAGCTTGCCGGCTGTTCACGGCTGCTCTACGCGCTCAGTCCTCAGACAAGCCGGCCAGAGAACTGTCCTTCCAGAAGCGAAGGGGTCAAGGGAACGTCGCCTCGCCGGGCATTGCAACCGCGACGATCACTCCGGCACGCCGGAGATGCCCAGCGCCTCGACGTAACGCTCGGCGAACACCTCGTCCAGCCACGGGTTGATCTGTCTCTGCAGGGTGAGCGTGTAGGTCGGGAACGCCTTCATAAGCCGCCGCGCCGCCGCCTGCGCTTCGTCCAGCCGGTTGAGTTTGATCAGCGCCATGATCACCACCCGGTGCGAGGAGCCGTAGTTAGGCATCTCGTGCAGCGCACGTTCTCCCCATGCCAGCGCTTCCTCGTAGCGCTCGAGCATCAGGTAGCTCATCCCGATGCCGGAGAGCGCGATGCCCTTTTCGGGGTCGACCGGGCTCAGCCGCATTGCCCTGTGAAAGTGCTCGATGGCGACGAGCGGGCGGCTGGAATGTGCGTTCACCCAGCCGCTGCCCGTATGGCCCTGCGCCGAATTGGGGTTGAGCAGCAGGGATCGCTCGATTGTGCGCAACGCCATCTCGTAGTCCTTCGCGCTGTAGGCGATCACCTGCGCGGCGAAGCGTAGGCTCGTGGGATCGTCGCGCGCTTCCGCCAGTACCTCGCGCGCCATGCGGGCGGCGACTCGGATATCGTCAGGCTCGTGCCAGCACTGGCTCACGGACAGGCTGCGGATATAGGCGCCGAGTGCCTTCGCCAAGTTGAAACCAGGGTCGATACTGAGCGCCTCGTTGGTGAGCCGGCGCACGTCGGCAAAGCCTTCGCGCGTCATGCTGTAGAAGCGCGGCAGCGCGCGAAGGTAGAGGTCGTAGGCGCTGATGTACTCGGTCGGCTTCATGCCCGCCTGCTTGATTTCCTGCAGCCGGATGCTCGGTTCGACTGCGCCGACGACGCTCTCGGTCACCTTGTCCTGCAGGTCGAAGATGTCGCTCACGTCGCCCTCGAAGCGGTTGGTCCAGACATGATGCCCGCTGATCGCGTCCACCAACTGTCCACTGATGCGCACCCGCGATCCTGCTCTGCGGATGCTGCCTTCGAGCACGTAGCGGACGCCCAGCTCGCGCCCGACCTGGCGCAGGTCCACCGCCCGGCCCTTGTAGGTGAAGGACGAGTTGCGGGCGATCACGAAGAAGGAGTTCACCCGGCTCAATCCCGTGATGATGTCCTCCACCAGCCCGTCGGCGAAGTATTCCTGGTCGGGGTCGCCGCTCATGTTGGTGAAAGGCAGAACAGCGATCGAGGGTTTCTCGGGCAAGGGAGGCGGTGCAGCCACCGAGGCGCTGGCGTCGGTCTCGACGCGGTAGGCGCGCACGGGCCGCTCGATGTTCTTGAGGCGCAGGTTGCCGAGCGGCGTGAAGCCGCAATCGAGCTTGCCCTGAAGGTGGTCGTAGGCGGTGCCCGAGACCACCACGGTGCCGGGATCGGCGATGCTTTCGAGGCGGGCGGCGATGTTGACCCCGTCGCCGTAGAGGTCGCCGTCCTCCCCGCAGACCACGTCGCCGAGATTGACGCCGATGCGCAAGCGAATCCGCTCTTCCTCGGGCATCTCCGCCTCGTGTTCTGCCAGGGCCTGCTGGATCGCCATCGCCGAGGCCACAGCGTTAACGACGCTCGCGAACTCGCACAGCATCCCGTCGCCGGTGAGCTTGACGATCCGACCCTGGTGCACGGAGACCAGCGGTTCGAGGAGGTCCTTGCGATAGATCTTCAGCCGCTCGAGCGTGCCGCGCTCGTCGCGCTCCGTCAGGCGCGAATAGCCGACCACGTCGCAAGCCAGGATCGCTGCCAGGTGGCGCTGCGTGGTCATTGCACCGGCAAGCCAAGCGCCTGCACGGGGGCCGCCCCGCGTCTGTGTCCTGCCAACTTCCTGACGCCCCACGTGCATCGTATCCATCTTTCCCAGTCGCCGGCCGTTGCCCCAGTCGCCGGCCGTTGCCGATACAGAACGCAGAATGCAGCTCGACCTTGCCTTCACGAGATTTCGCTATCCTGCTTGCGAGGCGTGGAGCGTTCCAGTCGCGGCGCTAACAGCCAACCGAGACACGCCCACGCAGCCTCTAGAGACGCTGACACGCCACTCCCAGAAGGCCGGAGATATTTCCTGCCCTGCGTAACCGGTTGACGCCACCGTGGCGGTGCTTTTGTCACCGCGATGTAACAGGGAGATGCCCTACGAACGCGCGCATCGGGCATCACACCAGACGTTCGCGCTTAGAGGTGCTGAGGTTGGCAAGTGGCGCTATCGACTCCTTGCTGAAGGCGCCGCCCGAGTACCGAATCCTGCTGGAGGCGAAGGAATGACCCAAAGCGGATACCACTTTCGCGGCGCGCCTGAGACAGGTATCAATATCGCATGCTCGACATCGAAGCGGAAGCAGCAGCGTTGGCAGGACTTTTCGGCACCGGCCAATCGGCGCCCGTTCTTGACTGCTACTCATCCATCCCTCGACATGCGGGATGGCCCCTCGATCGGCCGCAAGATCGGCTTCACCAATCATCGCATGTGGGAAAGATACGCCGTAAAAGCGCCCATCTCGGGCTATATGTATGAAAGCACCGTTCAGCAAAATTGCTGAGAACGCTCAGGTCTCTCTCTCCGGTTTCCCCGAACGGAAGATCGAGCCTGAAATTGTATTTGGACTTGGGGCCGCTCCTAGTCTGGGGATGAGTGAAGCGGAACTTCTCGGATGTGTCGAGTGGGTCGCATTGGGCTTCGAAATGGTCTCATCAATCTATTCCAGATGGCATTTTGCGCCGGCGGACGCGGTCGCTGCTTACGGCGCCCATTTTGCGCTTCGCGTAGGTGAGAGGATCCCCACAAAGGCCTTCGACGACTGAGCGGCGTCGCTAGGGTCATTTCGACTGGACCTGTTTCAAAACGGAGAGCGCGTGGCCAGCGCTGTTGGCCAGAAGCCTCCGCTCAAGCCACGAGAGGTCTGGAGCAGCTGCAAGTATCAGGTGCGGAACGCGATCTTGCACTGTTCAATCTCGCGATCGACAGCAAGTTGCGGGGTTGCGACCTGGTTACGATCACCGTCGGAGACGTCGCCCCGTCCTTATCGGCTGCCGGAGAGCCAATCGCTCTCGAGTGCAGGCACTCCAGTGGAGTCCAGACGTTGGAAAAGGCACACGGAGCTTCGGGTCGGGCTACGACGGCATTCCGAAGCGATCGCTTCGGCGAGAAGGCGTCGTTCCCAATTGGGCGACGGGGGATACATCGGCGAAGACGGCATAAGGGAGCATGGGCCAGACCGAGCCGACGGAAAGGTCGTGGCCAAGGCGTTGGAGCGCATAGCGCCTGGCCGGGAGGGCGCCCGCCAGCCAGGCTTACGCGGCGCGTCGTTGAGCGAGATGGAAACCCGAACGGGCTCGACGAGGGTCCACGGCGGTCACGATGTTGTGGTGGTGATCGCAGTAGACGCGATCCGGCGAAGTTGGCCCAGCACAAAAACGATAGCCGCCGGGTACTGACGGGTCTTCGCTCACCGGGAAGCGGCACTGATAGAGGCCTAGCTGAATGAGAGGGACGTCTCTCGAAGTTAGTCTGATATTTTCAGGCATGATGGTTTCCTAGTTCATAGCAATTGCCGCCTGACGGCCGCAGTGCGACCCGTCGGGGCGAGCTTCTCTCGTTTTGGAGGGCTATGGATCACCATATGGTGTTGGTAGCACCGTCAATGAAGCCCGACGCCCTGCTTCTGAAGCCAATAGTTTGCGACTTAAGGCCACACGCGCGAACGCATTGGCAATCTACCATCGTGTCCCCGAGGCACCCGCCCGCCGGTGTTTGTCGGCGGGGGGTGGCACTGGCTTGGGGCCCCCTAGAGACACGCTCTGCCGACACCCCTCGTTCACAGTCCGGACCACCTCATGCCGGGCCGCTCTAGCCGCCAAAACCCAAATCACTCTAAAACGACCGAGTTCCGACCCGTTGCAGTCGATCAGTTGCGAGCGTCGCATGGCGCGATCTGACCCTGAGCCGCCCTTCATCAGCCCATTTCGCTGCTCGATAGCCGACGTTCACCGCAACCAGCGTTCCTGATCCATTGCAGACCTTTGTGTCCATCACTCGGAACGACCGCAAATCGATCTAAAGCCGCTTCCTATAGTCCAGCCGCCTCGCAGTCCTGTCTCCCGCCAGCCAACCCGGCGACGCCTACCCCGGCGGTAGCGCCAACGCCACGCATGCACTAATGTCTCAGCCGCCTGGGCTGGAGAGTGATCTGTTCAAATTAGGGAAGTACCCATGACCGAACATTGCTGTGGACCGGGCTATGCTTCTCCCGCCGAGGCCGTGAGGGCACCCCGCGAAAAGTTGCTCTATACGATTGCCATCTACACCGGCACGGGCATTCAGAAGCCGGACTATCTGTGCACCATTGATGTCGACCCGGAGAGTTC
>NZ_JAMYPO010000037.1:0-67316 GCF_040320365.1 Mesorhizobium sp. M0701 | reverse complement strand
CGCATCAAGAAATGCGCCTGGAACGACGACTATCTCATCAATGCCATCACTCATATGCGATAGCCCTGCCCTCGAGGGGGAGATGTCGCCGAAGGCGACAGAGGGGGTCGGTTCGTCCTGACGCGGCCTCCTATCGCCTCCATCGCGGGGGAAGAACGCCGGCGCTCCACGCGAGACGACCCCCTCTGGCCTACCCTCTTTGCCACAGCTCGGCATCTCCCCCTCGAGGGGGGAGATCACCCGCTCCGTCTTCCATCGCTTTCCCAACCAAGGAACCCACCCGTGACCCCAACCCATGCCGAGCAACTCGGCAGGGCGCGGACGGCTGCCGATTTCGCTGCCATCCGCGCCTTGCTCCACACCGACCTCAACGATGCGATCGCCCGCAAGGGCGAGCTGGAAACCGAAAAGTTTCACGCGATCTTCGGCGCCGGAAATTTGACGGCGGCGCGTGCCGCATTGGACGACTGCAACGCTGCAATCGCGCTGATCGAGAAAACCATCGAGGACGCGGACGAGCGCCGCATTGGCGCCCCCCTGGACGAACCCCCCGCCGAAGCCGTCGCCGCCACGCCGGCGCCGGGCGACGAGGTCAGGACAAAGGCCGAGGCGCTCGGCGAGAACTGGCGCACGGTCCACTGGCTGATCGAGCAGCTGCGCCAGGAGCTGTTCGCGGCCGATGCCTTGAGCCGCGCCATCATCGCTGCCAACGGCCTGTTCAATGCCGACGGCGCCGTCGGCCTGAAGGTCAACCTGACCACCATCCGGCGCACCGCCATGGCCGGCCCGCGGGCCGCCGCGCCATCGCGTCTCAGCCGCCCGGCGATCCAGGCCGACCGACTGCTTTTGTCCTTCCTCAGCCCCGGCGGCGTGCTCGACCGGCGGCCTTCGATCGGCGCGCCGGTCGACGGCATCAAAAGCAAATTCATTCCCGCCGGCGAACGAGGCTGACCATGTGCACACTAGCTCTTATCGGTACGGCGCTTTCGGTCGGCGGCGCGCTGGCGGAAGGCCAGCAGTCCAAGCAGATGGCCGACTACCAGGCCAAAGCCTATGAACAGCAGGCGCGGGCCGACGCCCAAAGCTCGGCCTTCGAGCAGGGCCAGGAGCGCCATAAGCAGGATCTGCTGCAGGCCCAGGCGCGTGCCCAGGCCGGCGCTTCGGGCGTCGCCATCGCAGGTTCGCCGACCGAGGTGCTGGCAGCCAATGCCAGGCAGGGCCAGCTCGACCTCAAGGCGATCCAATACGGCTCGCAGCTGCGCCAGAACGGTCTCGCCACGCAGGCGGCGATCGCGCGCTTTTCCGGCAGGCAGGCGGTCGGCGCCTCGATCTTCAAGGCCGGCGGCAACCTCGTGTCGGGCATCTCCGGCCTCTACGACCCGGCCAAGACGGTGACGTTCGGCAGAAGCGCCTTCCCGCCGGCGCCGGGCGGAGGCCTCTACTGATGGCCACCATCCCGCTCCAGCTTGCCCAGCGCCGGCTCGATACCGGCAATGTGGCCTCATATCCCAACGGCTCGCCAGTGGGCGCCGCTATGCAAGGCTTTGGCGACGAGCTGTCGGCGATAGCCGAACGCTTCCGGCAGCAGAAGCAGCAGCAGGATGCGTTCGACGCCGACATTATCGGCCGCGAGCTGAACGCACGCATAGCGCACGCCGAGGCCGTGGCGGTGCAGACCGCGCCGGCCGACGGCGGCGGCCTGCACGACTTCATGTATGGCCAGCTCGATCCGCGCAGCGACGGCGTCGTCAGGCCCGGCCTGTTCGACCAGATCTTCGACGACACCGTAGCGAAAGTGCCGGAGGGCGAACGCGCCAATTTCCTCGCCCAAAAGCAGGCATTGCGGCTGGCCGGCTCGGCGCGCATGGCCGCGCAGCAGCACGCGCGGCGCCAGAACTATGAGCAGGCCGAGTGGAGCAAGGTCGAGGACGGCTACACAAGCGCCATCGCGCAGGGCGACCCGGACGACACAGGAACATTCGAGGCGATCCGGCAGAGCGGGCTCGAGCTGATCGGCAAGATGGGCAACCCGGTGGCCCGGCAGGCCGCCGAGGCCGCCTGGCGCAGCAACACGGCAAAGGCGCTCGCCCAGGCGATGATCGCCAAGGACCCGAAGCGCGCTGCGGAGGTGCTGGGGACTGGGCCGGTCTCAACGGACGGCAGGACTAAGGACGATACCATCGAAGCTGTGGGCGGACCTCGGGCGAGTGGGTCCAGCGTGCTGGCGACGCGCGAAGCGCCCGTAGGTGGCCTTCCGTCCGACGAAACACCTATCCGCACGGGTTCCGTGGGGCCCGTCGGAAATACGGCTTGGGCTGCCGCAGGACCCTGGATTGCCGACTTGTCGCCGGACACGGTTCAGGATCTCGGCCAGAAGGCGCAGGTAGCGACTGTGGCAAGCCTGGTCGATGCGCGCACGAACATCGACATCGCCTTGCAGAACGCGCCGGCTGCCATTGCCAATACCGGCAGCTATTCTGGCAAGACACCGGGTGCCGAAGACTTCACTGCCGTGTACGGCGCCGAAGATGGCGGCAAGCGTCTCCAAGCCTTCGACATAACGGCTGATATCGGCCGCGCGGTTTTCGACATGCGACCCGTCCCGAACCAGGCGATACACGCCCAGATTCGGGATTTTGAACCCGGCCCCTACGGCTCGCCGGAAGAGCGGGAGCAATATGAGATAAGGGCCGGCGCCGCGCAATTGGTGCTGGGTGCCAGGCGCGCCGATCCCGCCGGTTACGTCGGCCAACTGTTCCCGAACCATGCTCCGGACTGGGATAAGATCACAGCTCCTGAGGATTATAAGGCTGCCGTCACCTGGGCCGTCGCTGCTCAGCAGGAGTTGGGCTTCGACCGAATACTGCCAATGCCCTGGGCCGTAGCTGGCCAGCAGGCGGCGAAATACATCGACCAAGGTGTGCCGTTCGAAAAGCGCCTTGCCAAATTGAGTTCGATCGTCCTGGCGGTTCGCGATCCTGATGCCCGCAAGGCGACAACCCAACAGATTTCTGTGGCGGCGGAAGCCCAGTGGCGAGCCGAGGCCGCCCAAGATCCGAACGTCGCGCCAGAGTCGTTGGAAGCCCAGGTTGCGGTGCTCAAGAACGGGCTGGCGTGGATCGGGGAACATCCGGCCCAAGCCCACTACAGCGCCATGCCGTGGCTACAGCAATTCGGCTTGGCGTTCTCGGATGTCGGCCGCCTCACGGCTAAGGGCGCGGCCGCCGGCGGTGCGGATGCGATCTCCGCCGGGCTGGACTCCGTTTGGTCGGGAGGAAACTACCAGCACCTCCTCGAAGATGAACAGGCCAAGACCGAGGACGCCGAGGACCGGGCCGGCTCGGCCGGTTGGGCGGCGGAAGCCCTCGGCACCGGCTTAAGCGGATATGGCCTGGCGGAGAGTTTGTTCGGTTTGCTGGGCCGGGCAAGCGTTGGCGCGGCGGCAGAGAACGGCTTGATCGGTCTTGCTGCCCGAACTGGCGTCGGGGGTGTGGCGGGTGGCACTTATGGCGGGGCATACGCCTTCAACACAGGACAGAGCGTCCCCTGGGGAATTGCCAACGGCGCGCTTTGGGGGGCGGGCGGCAATGTCCTTGCCGAGGGACTCAGTGCAGTTGGCAGCCAGGTGGTGGCAAGGCTTGCCGGGCGTTCTGCGAATGCTAAACCTGATATCGTACTGGATAGTGGGGCTCCCCCGGTTTCTGTCAATGCAGAAGAGATTCCGATCTCGACCGGCAAGGCCCGAGAAATAAGGAGGCCCTATACGCATTTGGAAGATCCTCCCAACGTTGCGTCCGGCAAGGATCCAACAAAGAAGCAGAGGATAGCTATTTTCGAGGAAAATAAAAGGGTGAATGATGGAATTTTGAGATCGGATGAGAGTGGTATAGAAATAATTCCAGCAAAGAAAAGCAAAAGAGGCGTAAACTCCTCCAAAAAATGAAGCTCATATCGATCACATAGATCCGGTTAATCCCGCTGACAAGACAAATCGTTAGGATAAAAATCTTCGTCTTACGGCTGGGTTTGAGAATATAGAAAAATCGAACAAATAGGTGACATATGACCGAATGGAAGTTCGAAAACCCAAAAAACACAGCCGTTATTTCGACTCGGAAGATATTTAGGGCGGGCGGCTGGATTGGGTATGTGTCACATGATGATGACGGCGACGATAATGAGTCGTGGCAATTCTACGGAAATGAAGCTGAAGTTGATCAAGATGACCTAATTTTAGTGGCCTTGGTCGAGGTGGTCGAGCTTGATGGAACTGTTGCACAGTTGGCGGATTTGCCGTTAGGCTGGCGTGCGTGGCGCGATACAAAGTCTTCGCCATGGAAGCGCGACAAAATCACCTAAACACATTCTGAATGGTAGCGGAGTTTACTCTGCTTTGACCCGGTGAAAGTAAAAAAAGGCGTTACTCCTCCGCCAACGAATCACAGTTTGATCACATCGATCCGCTTATTCCAGTTGATCCGACAAAGACTCCCGGATCGAATAGTTACACCAATGCAAGGATGGTTGCAAGAATTCGAAACAGAGAAAGTGGAACAAATAGGCGCTGTGATGACTAAATGGAAGTTTGAAGACCCCCAGAACGTAGCTGTTTTTGTAAACAGGAAAGCTATACGCAATGGTGGGTGAGTTGCTCGCGTCGTGCATGATGATGATGACGGATCATGGCAGTTTCACGCGGATGAATCGGAAGATTTCGATGAAAGCGATATTATGATCATAAGCCTGAAAAATATGGTTGAAAAAGACAAGACTATTATGCAGTTGGCTGATTTACCTTACGGCTGGTATGCTTGGCGCGAGACAAAAACCTCGCCATGGAGGCGAGGCAAAACCCTCGACGAACACCCAGAATCGGAGCGGAGTTAGTTTCGACTTCCAATTGTAACGGTTGACATGGGTGATTGCGACGCTGAGCGGCGGAGCCGACAGCGGTGCAAGAAACCGGGGCGTCACTTCGCACGGAGCGTTCTGGCAAGGACCAATCAGCCCACGGGCCGGAATATGGATGTGTCTCACGAGAAAGCGCTGGCCGACGGGGGGCAGATCACCTCTCAAACATCACGCATCGTGCGAGAGCAGATCATATTAAACACCATGGCGATGCAAGAGACTATGCTCGCTGGGCAAGAAGAAGATGGCTCAAGCAAGAAATGAAAGGGAACACAAGTGGTCGAGAGAAATTATAGCGACGTCAAACCCGACTTGACTAGCGTCACCCGCTTGCCGTCGGCTGACAAGAGCACAGGCGATGAAGAGCTTGATGCTGCACGTCTGGAAGCCCGAAAATATCTTGATTTCTATGATTGGGTTTCAGACATCAAGGGGAGTACCTTGGATACGGTGCCGATGGCATAATCTATATTTTTCTCTTCGAGATTGTTCCGGGCAGGCCAGAAGTTGACCCATGGATATGGGTAATCGTCGGCGATGTGCCCCCGACATATCTGCCGGCTGCAGACGCCAAGACTCCATACGAGGCGCTGGATGGATATATCGGCGCCATGGAAGAGTGGGTCGAAGCTGCGCGACGGGGGGACTCGGTGGCAGATCTAATCCCGGTCAATGTGCCGGCTAGCCCAGCCAACGCCGAAATGTTGGATAGCCGTCTCAAATTTCTCGACGAAAGGGTATTGCCGGAACTTCGAGAGTGATCGGCTGCCGCTTGTCGGCAAGCGCCGTCGGTTCCTTGACGAGAACGTGCTTCCGTTGCTCCCAAAGTGATGTACAGCCACGCTCCGTCGCTCGTCGCTGATGCAGGCCCGGCAGTCGGCTCGACCGGGTCAGCGCTGGCGCTATCACCGGTGAGTACGCCACTCCGGCGATGGCAACCACTCCGGGGTTTGGTGCCGCCATCGGGACAGCGGTCTGATTGTGGTCACGATGCTGGCTTATGGCCTGCTAACCGCCGGGCGGTCAGTTGGCGGTGCCTCCTGGATCGCCTCCTGTTTAAGATGAAGGATTGACCTGTTGCGCACAGACACTTTTCCGACCATGGCAAGGATCGTTTTTCTGCTCACCTTGGCCGGCGTCCTCCTGCTCGCGCTTTCGCCGGTGCGCTTCCTGCAGGAGTTGGACATGGGCTTCACCTTCCAGCACGACAAGCTCAACCACGCCGCGGCGTTCGCGGTGTTGGCGGCACTCGGAAGCCTCGGCTGGCCGGAACACAAGACGAGACTGGTTTTGCTCCTCGCCATCACCGGCGCGGCGATCGAGCTGCTTCAGGGCGTGCAGCTGATCGCGCGCGATATGGATGTCCTCGACTGGGTCGCCGACTGCGCCGGCATGGCCTGCGGGCTGGCGGCCATGGGCGGCACAAGAAGGCTGATTGGCGGATTGCTGTAGCCCTGGACCGCGTTGCCGCTCGCTGTCTGAAAAATGTAAATCGCCGGCTGCGCCAGATAGCGCGGTGTCCGGCCGCGTAGCTTAAGTCTCCCACCGACAACACCGAACCCCTTCCAGCCTCGCTTATGCGGGGCTTTTTTTATGGAGCAAGCCCTCATGTCCCGACCTGCAACTGCCGCCGTTCGTCTCCTGACAGGCGAACGCGAACCCGTGCGCCTCGCGACTATGGCCGACATCCTCCTGCACGGCCTGCAGACGATCGACGGCGTGCCGGTCGAGGTCGGCGACCGCGTGCTGGTCAAGGACCAGGCCGACCCGACGCAGAACGGCATCTACACCGCGAGCGCAGGCGAATGGTTCCGTGCCGCCGACGCCCGCACCACGCGTACCCTGCAGAAGGGCACGACCGTTCACACCCAGATCGGATCGCTGAATGCAGACCGCGTGTTCGAGTTCACGGCCGACGAGCCGGCCGTCGGCGCCGATGCCATCACCATCGCCGCATCCGTTTCGCCCGACATCGCCGATGTGGTCGATGAGGTCGAAGCGCTGCGCGATGAAACCCAGGCCTTGAAGGATGCTGCCGCAGCCAGCGCCGGCCAGGCATCCGCCAGCGCAGCCGCTTCCGCCGCGAATGCCGGACAAACCACAGCCGACCGGGCTGCCACCAATTCCGATGCCGTCGCTGCCGCGGCGGCCGTCATCAGCGCTCAGGCTGCACGCGACGCTTCGCTCTACGGCAAGGGCATTTTCCCGACGACGGCGGCGGCAATCGGCTTCGGCGTCGCCGGCAACGGTGCGATCACGGCCGGCTCGGGCGGCGCCAACGGCATGTTCGACCTGGCGTTTACCGGCGGCACCGGCTCGGGCGCGGCCGGCCGCTTCGTCGTGGCGGGCGGCGCGCTGACGCAGATACTGATCACGGCGCCGGGCTCCTACACAGTGGCGCCGACGTTCAGTTTTGCGGCGTCGGCAGGGCTCGCCGCCGCCGCCGCCGCGGCGGTGCTGGGCAGGAATGTCGATGTCGGCGAGTATTTCTGGACCGAAGTTTCGAATGGTTCTTTGGGGTTGTACAATGTCGGGGCCGGACCGGTAGCAGCCGATACGGGTGTCCGGGCGGCAACGGCGGAAATTGCCCTGATCAGCTCAAGGATCGTCGGACGCGTTCCGATCACGGGTTCCGTCGGCGGCACGGTGATTACGAACGACAGCGTCTATTTTTGGCCTGGATCGCTGTCGACGGTCGATGAATATCTGTCGACCTTGGAGCTTGGATTTGGCATCGTGCCGGGGACAGCCCACATCGTTATTGCCCACGTCGAGGGCGACGGGACGCTTAGCCTGGTTTCCGACCAGACAATGTCCGTTCCAGCCGGCCCGTCGTCTGTTGTTTCAGGGCTTTCGATCCTGAAGCCTGCCGGCAGCGTCATGGGCCTCCAGCGCACTGGCGCTGGTAGCTGGTACTATACTGCCGGGGCAATTCCGAACGGCGAAGTCGAGTGGTTCACGGCGGCGGTTCCGGCCTCGCACACTGCCAAGACTATAGGCGCTGTAAATGGTCCGCAGTGGAAGGCGACCTTCACCGGCGAAGTCGCCGTCAAGGCGCGTGCTGCCTATACCACAGCAAACGGTCTCGTTTCCGCTGTTGGCGTTAGCCAGGAAATCGGCTGGCCGACGCTGGTCAACACGGGGTCGGACGTTCCGGGCAGCTACAGCGTCATCATGCAGACGCCAGCGCCAGCCGACGGCCATATTACAGCGGTCGACGTTGGCGCTGGCGCTGGCGCCGGCGCTGCGCTCATTCATGTAGTGGACTATCTCGGCGGGTTGGTGGTCAATGTCCTAAGCACATATGCGGTGACGCTGGTCAACGGGGTCGCTCATATCCCGCTGGGTATCCCAATCCCAGCCGGCAAATATCCGGCGATCAGCGGTGGCGCCTACAAATTTCAAAACAACGTCAACCCGCAAGGCATCCCGGCATGGATCAAATCAGGCGCGCTGTCGAATGGCGCGACCGTAGCATCGTCCGCCCAGCATCGGTACGAGGTCCGCTTTACGATCAAGACCGGTCTGCTCGCCGATGCCGACCGGGCCTTGACCGGCGGCGCCAGCAATACCGGCATGAACCTGCTGGCTGACGCCGATCCGAACGGCGTCGTCGATGCGACCGCGCTGTTTGCGTCCGCGGCGAGCGCTCATCCCAATCCCCATGTGCCGCCTGGAAATTTCGCCTTGACGGCCATTCCCGCATCTGGCGACGGTTTTTGGGGACCTGGCAAGCCGGCCGTCAACAGTAAGCGCTTCTTCATTCCGCGCCGGCCGTCGCTGCAAAATCTCTATGACGGCTTTCGCGCGACGATGGCCGAACACATCGCCAACAACGATGTGCTCTGCCTGATCGCCGATAGCATCGGCCATTGGGCGCTTGCCAGCGACGGGCCGAAACACTGGTTCAACCTGGTTACGCGTTTTGCCAATATCGGCATTGCCGACGATGAACCGGGCATGACTGCTTTGCGGCCAAGCTCTACCTATCTTCCGACTTTCTATGGCGTCACCGTCGCCGGGAGCGTGTTGACAGGGTCGCGCGGGCCGATCGGCGAGAGCATCATCCTCGCCGCCGGCGCGTCCTTGGCGTTTACCGGCACCTATGAACAGGTCGACGTCCACTACACTCAGGACGCCGCTCAGGGATCGCTTGCCTTTGTCTTCAACGGCGGCGCGGCGTACAAAACCGTCAACTGCGCTGGCGCCCTGGCGCTTGATCAGTATTCGGGGCCTTCGCTCACCGGGCAGGCGGCAAGCGGCAATTACACTCTTACGGCTGTCGGCGGTCCTGTCGAGATTACCGGGCTCATCAGGCTTGGCGTCAAGGCGGCCGGCTCGCGTCCGCGCCTGCGCACCTTGCGCGCGGCACACGGCAGCTATGCCTTCTCGTCATTCAACACCGCGCGTCTTACATCGGCCGCCGCTCAATGCGGCTACGCCGGCGGCAAGATCGTGCCCATCCTGGCGCTCGGCATCAATGACAGCTTTGGCACGCCGCCGGCCACGATATCGGCAAACATCGCAACAATCATCAACACGTTGGAAGCGGCCGCTGCACCGCGTATCCTTGTGATGCCGCCGACGCGGCCGTCAGCCGCATGGGATGCAAGCTACACGGGCGGTCGGACCTATGATGCCGCCCTTGGCGCAATCCGTCAGACCTATCGATCGCGCAATGTGCTGACCATCCCGATCGACGGCTTCGACTACATCAATTCGGGAAACTATCAAGAGGGCTTGCATTTCAACGATGCCGGCCATGACGGCAATGCGCTGCGCTTCATCGAACAAGTCGCGGAAAGGGGATAAGCAATGGCATTCGCTATTCAGCATAAGGGCGAAATCATCACCGAGCTCGAGGAGGGCGAGGAATGGCTGGTGGTGGGCGCAATGATCATGGTCGCAAAGCCGAAGGATCCGGCACACAGCCGCGAAATCCCGGTTCCTGACGGCGACATTGAGGGTCTCGTTGAGGTCTGGGTAGGCGGCGCCGTAGTCGACGCTGGACGCCATTCGCAGGCAATGGCAGGATGAGGTCGGCGGGGGCTATCCTTGGAGGATTGTCCCATGGCGCATGCCGGCAGCATCATCGACATCTATGACGACTATTACGCCGATGGAAAAGTAGCCGCAAAACGGGACATAGCTTCAAACCAGTCGGTCGGGCACATCGAAGCGGTCATTCAAGGCCAATTCTTCGACAGGATTCTTGACATCGGGGCGGGCGAAGGTGCGGTGCTGGATAAGCTGAACAGGAAGGGGCTCGGTAAGAAGCTTGGCGCCGTCGAGATTTCGAAGAGCGGCGTCGAGGCCATCAAGGCAAGAAAAATCGCCAAACTGGACAGCATCGACGTATTCGACGGCTATCACATCCCTCATCCCGACAAGTCGTTCGATCTTGGGCTTGCCATTCACGTCGTCGAACACGTCGAGCACGAACGGATGTTTCTGAGGGAGGCGGCTCGGGTCTGCGAGAAGCTCTATATTGAAGTGCCTTTGGAGCATACGCGAGATCTCAGGAAGGCCATTCGGATGTCAGGGCCGTATGGGCATATCAACTTCTACACGACCCAAACGTTTGAAAACCTTCTCAAAACGTCTGGGCTAAAGGTCGAACGGCTAAAGGTTTTTGCGCACGACCTCGCTTATGAACAGCACCTGGCTGGCGAAAAAAAAGGATGGGTAAAACACAGACTGCGGACCGAATTTCTAAGGTTTGCACCCAAGACGGCGATGCGCAGCATGGCCTACATGGCCGGAGCTCTGTGCTCAAGTCGCTGATCTAGCAGCAGCGCCGCCGATTTGCTTTGCAGGATTACCGCCGACCATACTAAAGGGCGGCACGTCTTTCGTGACGACAGAGCCCGCACCAACGACCGATCCCTTGCCGATCGTTACGCCCTTGAGAATAATGACGTTGAAGCCGATAAAAACACTGTCTTCAATCTTCACTGGCGCAATGGTGATCTTTGACCAGTCCTTTTTTCCCTGATGCCAGTCGGCGACATCTTCCTTGCGGTCTTGCCAACCCGTCGCGTGTGAGTTGTGATCGACGACTGTGGTACCCCAACTAATGATCACGTCATCCCCGATTTCGATCTTCTCAGCCGCCACGAGGTGGCTCTTGCCGATATAGGATCTTTTTCCAACGGTGATCTTTGCATCGGCGCGATCGAAGGAAAAGACGCTGTTGATGATGCATTCTTCGCCGATCGCATGCTTGCCTCGCCGCAAACTGCGGACGCTCCGCAAACTTAGCTTCGTTGCGGGGCCGGAGTTGATGCCGGCTAGGCGGTAGAGGAATGGTGGAACGAATGGCATATCAGTTGCGGCCGAAGCGCGACTTTCGCACCCTCTCAGCGAAAAGCTGCGATCGCTCGAAGAAATGCTTCCAATGTTGGTTTTCAGATACCCCTTCGAAGAATGCCCGCGCCGCGTCTTCGAGGTCCGAATCAATAATTGCACGTGGGATCGGTGGCTCGTCGGCTAACTGAGCCGACAACCGAAATCGGCTGTTCGCAATAGACAGGTCAGCCTCCATCATCCATGCGTCTCTTTACGGCCTAGCTATTGCGACAAGCGGCGGCGGTTTGCAAGCTTGCGAGACGATCGAGTCCGCCAGCCTAGACGCGTGAAAATCGCCGAAAGACGTCAGAACAATCGGGAGCCGCGCGAGTCACACCAACATGGCGCTGCAACTCGACCAGAAATCCTGGGGGAGAGGTTTCGGCTAGAGTTTATCGCTGACGCGGACGCAGACCCACCGCGGGCGGAGCCGCTACCGTCTGCTGTCCTGCGGCTTCTGGTGAGGTTCCTGGCTTTTCGACCACCAGACAAAATACAGCGAGCCCATCTTCATCACAGGCACGCGGCGGTCGCGTTCCCTGGCCCGCAACTCACGATAGGTCTTCATCTTCAGAGTGCCGCCAGGCAACCTGATACGCACTGCCATCGGTCCAACTCCCGTTGTGCAACGCAGCAATTTTCGTGCAATGCGGTAAGTAGAGACCTTCCGTTGCGGAAGAGTCAACAGCAGGATCATCAACTTATTTTGCGAGCTGCGGAGGCTTCGCGGTGCCAGGCGGGCAGGGCCGGCCGAAGGAGCTTCATCCTGGCGACTGATCATCAATCAGGCGCTGGCGGTTCGACCACCAGGTGAAATAAACCCGGCCGATCTTGACGACGGGTATGCGGCGGGCGCGTTCGCGGTCGCGCAATTCGCGGTACACCTTCACCTTCAGCGTGCCGCCAGGCATCCTGATACGCACCGCCATCGATTCCGCCACCCCATTGTGCAATGCAGCATCAGAGACCTTCCGCTGCGGAAGAGTCAATGCCTGCCCGCTGACTATTTCTGGGACTAGTCGAGCGGTCTTGAGGTTTGGGCGCGCGCGGCCGTTCCCGATCCCGCACGGAGGCGTCATTGCTCAGTCGGCATCGTCTGGTGCGCGGGCTATTTCCTGGGCGAGGATTTTCTGGGCGAGGATGGGCGATCGGACACGCCGCTCGGCCACCAGATGACGAAGTAATTGCCGACCTGCCAAACCGGCACCTCGCGGTTCTGCTCGCGGCGCCGCAGCTCGTTCCTTTTCTTGATCTTCAAGGTGCCGCCCGGAAGCCTGATTCTTATCGTCACGTGTCCTCCCGTACCCGCTACAGGTACGAACGATAGACGGGAACAGTTTCATCCCGGCTAAGCAATTTCATCCAGGTCGAGCAATTTCAGGCGCGGTAGACGCAGGAACCGGGACCTGAGCGAGATCGCCGGAACTGGCTTCATTTGAAGAAATCCGCAATGCCGTTGATGGCCAGCACCGCATAGACGATCGGTCCGACGATAAACGCACAATAGAGGCAGAGGATCGCCGCCAGCACCAGCAGCAGCGGCTTGTCGCGACCGACGGCGCGGAGTTCGGACTTCACCGACCAGCGCGCCGCAGCGGTTTGTTCATCATCAGACATGTGCACCATCCCGCGGCCATTTCACACGGCGGATCGAAAACATCAACCTTCCTTGCCACGGCAACATCGGCACGGGCTGCCGCCCAATTCTGCTTTGCCGCCACGCATCTGCTTTTTCAACCTCAAAACCTTGCCCGCGAGGGCGGAAAGGACTGCCCATGGACATGACGTTCAGGGGCGCCGCCAGGCGCCTCGATGATATAGACTTGCCGAAACTCGGTGCCCGGATCGGCGTCGGCGAGGACGAGATGCACGCGTTCCTCGATGTTGAAACCAGCGGGCACGGCTTCGACGCCGTTGGCCGGCCGGTCATCCTATTTGAACCGCACGTCTTTTACCGCAACCTGTCGGGTGCCAAGCGGGCACAAGCGGTAGCCGCCGGCCTCGCTTATCCGAAGTGGGGCGAGAAGCCCTATCCCATGGATAGCTACCCACGGCTCAGGGCAGCTTGTGCGATCGACGAAACCGCGGCGCTCAAATCCGCGTCATGGGGGCTGGGTCAGGTCCTCGGCGAGAATTTCAAGGCCGCGGGCTTCCTTACCGTGCAGGCGATGGCCGAGGCAATGATGGCGGACGAGGCGCTGCAGCTCGGCGCGGCAATCGACTTCATCGTCGAGAACCGGCTCGACGGCAATCTGCGCAATCATGACTGGTCGGGATTCGCCAAGGGCTACAACGGCGCCGGCTATCGCAAAAACTCCTACGATACCAGGCTTGCCGAGGCCTATCGCAAATGGTCGCGCATCAAGGACACGCCCTGGCCGTCTGCCGGTCCGGCGTCATCCGCGGTCGTCCCTGCAGCCCCGCCAGAGCCCGCTAAGCCAATCGCCGTTCCACAAGCGACCGCTACGCCCTCTGTGCCTCCTGTGCCTGCCGCCAGGCCCGGCTTCTGGGCAGCGCCGATCGCCGCCATCCTCAAACTATCAGCCATCCTCAAACTGTTTGGAAGGAAATGACATGTGGACCCGGATCAAGAGCTTTTTCCGCGACAGCGAGACAATATTCTGGGCGCGGCTTCAGGCGGCCATCGGCGTCATCGCGGCCATCGTTACCTATGTCGACCCGCAGGTTCTTTCGCCGATCATCCCGGGGGAATGGTTCCCCTGGTTCCTCGTCATCAACGGCGTTTTGACCGAGTTCCTTCGCCGTCGCCGCGCGGAGGATCTGTGATGGCAGCGCTTCTCAGCATTCTCAGCGCCATCCTCGGCAACAAGGTCGTCATGACGGTATTCGCCGCTGTGGCCGGCGGCATCGGCCTTTATGTTGCGGGCGGCATCAACCGGGCGAAGAAGGAGGCGGTCAAACAGGCCGAGGCAAAAGTCGCGGCCGCCGAAGACCGCCTGGAAATGAGGCGCGAGGCCGCCGCCGAAGAGCGCAAGGCCGCCGGCATGGCCGATGCGGCAGCAAGAGCGGAGGCTGCGAAATGGGCAAAGCGCTGATCCTCTGCGTGGTGCTCGCCGGCTGCACGACAACCGCACCGGCCGGCAATCCGCGCCAGGTCTGGTGCGACCACAACCAGCCGCGCCGGCCATCGGCGGCCGTGGTCGCCGCCATGACCCGGCCAGAGCTCGACGAGATGAACGCCTTCAACGGGCAGGGCGCCAGATGGTGCGGTTGGACGCCATGATGCACGAATTGCTCGATGTTCTGGGCATCAAGGCACCGGTGTTGGTCGCCGGCTTGTCCGGCGGCATTTTGCGGGCCTTGTCGCGCCATCGCTACAAAGTCCGCGAAATGGTGGCCTCGCCGATCTGCGGCGCGCTGGCGGCGGCCTATCTGACGCTGCCGGTCGTGCATTATTTCCGCGCCGCCGGCCTGCCCATCCCTTCTCCGGACGACGACACCACGACGCTGGCCGCGGCTTTTCTGATTGGCGTCTCGGCGATGTGGATTTCGGACATCGTCTTCGAGGTTATCGTGCGCCGGTTCGGGCCGGTGAAGGAGGAATAAGCCGCCCAAGCCCGACGAAATAGTGACGTTCGGTTGGAGCCCGCCGCGCCGCAAGGTGCGGCGGGCTTTTTGCATTTTCCCTCGCATTCTGTACGATCTGCCTCTGCGCGACGGCGGCTCGATCCGGCGCTGCCCGAGCAAGATGCGGGTTAGGCATGGGAGATGGTGTCATGCTTGCCAAGGTCCTGACACAAGCGGCGGTCCTGACAGCCGGGGCGCTTCTGTTTGCCGCGACGGCCCACGCCCGGCCGGACAGCCGCGCGATGACGTGCGAACAGGCACAGCTTCTGATCCAGAGGCGTCGCTCGGTGGTGCTGACCACCGGCCAGAACACCTACGACCGTTACGTCCGCCAATTCGGCAATGAATGCGACTGGCCGCAGGTGCCGCGCGCCGCTTATATCAAGACGCGTGACGGTCAATGTCCGGTCTATCGCTGCCAGGATCCGGTCTTCGACCTCCCGGACTGAAAGCAAGGGTTTTTCATCCGGCCGCCGATGCAGAATGCGGAAGGCGGTGGCTCATTCCTCGTCGAAAGCACCACGTTCCCGTTCGAGATCGCGCGAAATGACGCGTTCATCGGTGTCGTCCGGCAAGGCCTCGTCGCTTTCCTGGTAAGCGTTATCGTCGTCCTCCTCCGGCAGTTCGCCGCTTTTCTCGACGTCATAGCGAATATCGCCGTTTTGCGGCACGCCGTTAGGGAGGATTCTCCCGCTCCGGATGGCATCCCAGTCCTGCTGCTGGATCGTCGGGCTCTCCGTCTCGTCGTCGGTTCGTTCTTTCCTGCGCGGTTCCATCGCCGGTTCTCCATAATGTCAGCGGCCCTGAATTGGCTCAGTGGTTGAACTCATAAGTCTGGCGGCCGGTTCCGTGCCGCTGCGGTCCGGGCGCATTGCCGCACGACGGAACCAATCGCGCCTGCCCGCCTTCACATTCAGAAGATACTGGCGCGAAAGGAGCTCGATATGAGACCGCTCATTTTCTTGCCGTATATGCTAGGTGCGCTGCTGCTGGCGGTGCCGGCGGCCGCGCAGCCGGGCGAACAGGCGCAATCCGACCGCTGCAAAGTCGAGCTGCCGGACCAGAACAGCGAGCAGCAGAAGCCGGCCGGCAACAATTTGTCCGATACGCTCGAGCCATGCGGTGGGGTCCTGAAGCCCCCGCCAACGGGCGATCAGGGCATGGCGGCGCCACCGCCGGACGAGGGCAGGACCCCGGTGATCAAGCCCGGCGAGGTGCCGCCACAGCCGCCAAAGCATTAGCAGCGACGAGCGGCAACTTCGCGCCGCTTGCGCCGGCAGGTTTGTTGCACTCGCTTAGGAACATTAGCTTGTCCTAAATGTTATTTCAGACGCAGTAGATATCACCCCCCTCCGGTATCGCTGCTGATCGGGAAACCGATCGGCCCGCGTCTTGCGACGCGGGCCACCGCAGTTCATTCGCAGTCCATTCGCCGCACCGCACGGGCACTTCACCGCTGTTCGATTAGCCGCCACTTACGGAACAACAAGGTGGCGTGGGCGTTTGCCTAGAGGGTTCGCCGCTTCGACCGGAATGCCGCGTCGCAATTGTAAGGGCGAGGCCCGTAAAAACAGGAGTAGACGATGAAAATCCACCTTGTTCCTGCTGCGGCGGGATTGGCGTTGCTTGCCGGCGTCGGCGTGGCCACCGCGGACCAGGTGATTGTCACGCCCGAACAGCAGACGGTCATCCGCGAATACGTCCACAAGCACCCGCTTGCGTCGATCAGTCTTCTGGGGGTGGAGCTCAATATCGGTTCCACGTTGCCCGATACGGTCGAGCTGCAACCGATCGATGTTCCAGACGTGCGGTACAGATACGTCGTCGTCGGCAATCGCACCGTGCTCGTCGACCCAGGCACCCGCAAGATCGTGCAGGTCATCGAGTGATCGGCGTTGCCAAACCGCGAACCGGGTTTGGAAAGGTCACGGTCTAATAACCAAATCAGAGCTCCATCCCGAGCGATCGGGATGGAGCCCTTATCGTCTCGAAACAAGGAAAGGAGCCATTCCCATGCTGCCGCATGTCGAGCCGGTCAACGTGGCCGCCGCCGTCGACAAACTGCTTGCTGAACGAGGCGATGGCCTGCTGTCGATGAAGGCGGCGATAGCACTGTTGCGCGAACGCACCGGAACCGAGCGCTCGGACGCGGACCTTGAAGGGCTGATCATCAAGAAGGCGGCGCTCCTCGGCGTTGCTGTCCTGTGTGACAGAGAGGTTCAATAACGGTGTTGCCTGCCGCTCATGACGCGGGTCGAAATTTCAGCTAGAACAAGGTTGCTTACGCATGAACCGAGCCGACGGAGGTATCAGTGACGGACAGGCAGGAACGGATTCGCCAGCGGGCACACGCGATCTGGGAACAGGCAGGCAGGCCCGATGGGGCACATCAGCAGCATTGGGATCAGGCTACCGCCGAAATCGACGCGGAAACCGCCGCGCCGGGGACCGCCAGCCGACCGAAGCCGAAAGCACGCCAGCCTAAGCCGGCCGCCGCCAAGGAGGAAACCAAATCCAAGGCGCGACCACGCAAAGCGTGAACTCGAGCGGATTTGATTCCATCGCTGGATCTCGCCGTTCGGTTGGACGGGACCAGTCCTAACCGGTCCCGCTGCCGTAAGCCCACCCGCGATTGTAAACCCGATTGTCGCGGCTAACTACTTACCGCAATTGTTGTCGTTGACAGTCGGTGAAACCGTCCCGGCAGGCTTGTTGGACGCATCGGGTTGAGCTCCTTGCGGGGTTGCAGGGCAGTTTTCATCCGCATTGGAGTTCGTGGCACCCGTCGTACCCGTCGTGCTGCTGGTCGTGCCAGGGTCAATACCGTTCGGCTTGGGCTGGACGACGATGCTCTTCTCGCTGCCAGGCGCATTGTTGTCCGAGCCGGCGTTCTGGGCCATCGCCGCGGTCGCCAGACCGGCTGCAAGTATGGAGGCTGTCAGGATTTTCGTAAGCATGCTGATCTCCATCATTCGGTTATCATCATGTGGCGACTACGGAGAAAACAACCCGGGTGATGGAAGGTTCCTGCAAAAATGACGCAGCACGGTGAAGCAAACCCGCGCAGCGCGGACCTTCTCGGTCCATTGTTCTATTGCCGTATGTAGGTTTGATGTTGTGGTTTGCAGATTAGGAATTCGCCTTCTTTTGGCCGCCGACCGTCGCGACGTTCATCTGTTACGGCGCCGTCAGCTCACACTCGCATCGCTTCAATCGGTAGAGGCCATCCCAAAGTAAAACTTTCGGAAAATTTCACTACAAATTTCACGCGGCTGTTCTTTGAAAATATACCATGGAGCCAGCGAGTTGATCGGCAAAGAAACCGATTATATCCTTGCAAATTAGTAGGTATGCAACCGGCGATCTCGCGGGCTGTTCAGCGCAACTACAGCAAGGAGAGTGTTATGACCACCATAATCAAAACAATCACCGATGCGGTGGCAGGCGGCGCAGTTATTTTCATGCTCTCGATGCCCGTGAATGCGGCGGACGGAATTGCCGTTGGTGTTGGAACATCCATCGGCGGCAACGGCGGCATCAAAGCCGGCCTCGGCGCGACGGTTGGCGGTCGCGGCGGCATCAACACCGGTGCCGGCGCAACGGTTGGCGGCAGCGGCGGCATCAAGGCAGGCCTCGGTGCCTCGGTGGGCGGCAGCGGCGGCATCAACGCCGGTGTCGGCGCGACGGTTGGCGGTTCCAGTGGCATCGCCGCGGACGCCGGCGCATCGGTCGGGGGCAGAAGCGGCATCAACGGCGGTGCCGGCGCGACGATCGGCGGTCCCAGTGGCATCGCGGCGGGCGCCGGGGTAGGTATCGGCAGCGGCGTTAACGCAGGTGCCGGGGTCAGGGTCGGCAGTGGCATCAATGTCGGCGCCGGTGTCGGGATCGGTGGTGGAAGCAATCCGTCCAACCCGGGCAGCCCGTCCAATCCCAGCAATCCCAACAATCCCAGCTTGCCCCAGGTCGTTGCCGACATGTCGGGCGACAAGTTGGCCAGGATGAAGAAGCGCTGCGTTGACGTGCTCAGCAGCGCAGGCACTTACGACAGCGATCTGCGCCAATTGTGCCTGCTGATCGCCCGCCGCTAAGGCGAATACATCGGAAGAAATGTCGGACCGGGCCGAGAGGCCTTCGTCCACCAAACCTCCTGCAGTCCAAAGCCCGCCATTGCGGCGGGCTTTTTTGCCGAGCACGTGGCGGCAGCATGGCGGGGGCTCACACGAGCACGCGCCTCAGTGTGTTTGACGGCCAGGATCCGGCGAAGCGGACGCTCCGTCTTCCAAGGCGTCCCAGCCCACGGCGGGGCTGCTTTGCATCAGCTGAGGGCACGCAAACTCCGCCAGATCGGTTTCCGCGAAGCCGTCGAACTCGATAGCCGCCCCGTAGAGCTGGGCTGCTTGCATGACGAGCCATTCGATGTCTTCGCGCGCAACATTCTCGGCGAGGTTCTGCAGTCGCGCGGCTTCGGCGACAGCAGTCAGATTGATGGCAATCCCGGACCGCAATGTAGCCCGAACTCGGGAACTGACGTCTTCGTGCAGGCGAACCGAAAATCCGTAGCGCATGGAAAAACCTTCCCTTCAGGAGCGGTTTGTCCCTCGTGTTCCACGATGCGCCCAGGATTCGCGACTGGCAAGCGAAATTCCTTAAAACTCGTTTTATGTCAAATAGTTAGCGTATTTTGTTGATTGCCCATTTGATGCTTGTTCCGCTTCATCGGACTTCTGCATGACTCGCTGATCTGAAGGCCTTGACGCATTCTGCTCACGTACCTAACTATACAGAAAATTAGGAACATACTAACTCAGCTGCATTTAGGCTGGTATGACTGGAGGCCCGAGATGTCCGAACTGGAACGCCCGGAACGATTGCAGATCATGCTGACCGCCGATGAACTGGCGGCGTTGGAGAACTGGCGCTTCGACAAGCGCATGCCGAGCCGGTCGGCCGCGGTACGGGAACTTTTGAGGCGAGGCCTCACAGCCGATGGTTTCCTGACGGCAGCGCATGGGACCAAGTCGCGCGACTTCGGCATCCTGCCGCATTCTGCAGATGGTGACGGGGCAGTCGAGGGGTCTTCCAGCAGCGAACAGTGACATCTCCAGCGACCCCGTTTGCCCGCCGCACCTCGTATGGCCTTCATGGCCTCTGGGTACCATCAAGCAGCTTGGTCTATCTGTGTGGCCCTCCGCGGTCGGTTGACAGAGCTGGCGTTGCAGATACATTGCACAGGACTATACAGGTGCAATGAACAGGTATGCCTATGGTCCGCCGCGTGGTCCCATCGTCTCCCGGTACGGGCAAGCCCGAACAGATCGCCACGGTTCTCGAACATGAAATCCGCTCCGGTGTTCTGGGCTTCGGCGACCGGTTGCAAAGCGAGAACGAGCTCGTCCAGCGTTTCTCCGTCAGCCGCAACACCGTTCGCAAGGGCCTCGAGGAACTGTCCAGCCGCGGGCTGATCACCACCAAGGTCGGCATCGGCTCTTTCGTCACCTTCGATGGCAAGCCCGTTGATGACTCAATCGGTTGGTCGCGGGCGCTCGCCAACGCCGGCGCAAATGCCGAGACGCGGACGCTGCGGCTCGAGGTGATCGAGGACCCCGATCTTGCCGCACTGCTTGGTATAGAAAACCCGTTTTTCATCGCTGTCGATCGGGTGCGCACCAATGCCAGCGACGGCCACGCTATCTCCATTGAGCGCAGCCGCCTGCCATTGTCACCCGAACTGGAGGACGTGCCGTTGCGCGGCCTGCGCGAAGGCTCACTCCACCAGACGCTGCGCGGCGCCGGCCTCATTCCCGACCATGGCGAGGAATGGGTCGGCATTGAAATGCTCAACGCCGACGATGCCGCAATCCTCGGCTGCCCGCAAGGCACGCCGTTCCTGCGTGGTCGCCGGTTAACCCGCGCCGCCGATGACCGGCCGATCGAATATGTGACCAGCCTGCTCAACCCGGCGCATTTTGCGCTGCATATGAGGTTCTGAGAGATGCCGGACGACACCGGGAGCATAACCGATCGGGCTATGGGAGCGCTTGTGGGCGGGGCACTGGGAGATGCGCTGGGAATGCCGACGCAGCTTTTGTCGCCGGCGCGGATTGCCGAACTCTACGGTCATGTCGAGGACTTCATTGCTCCTTTCCCCGACCATCCGGTGTCGAAGGGACTCCCGGCCGGGACGATCACCGACGACACAGAACAGGCGCTTCTGCTTGGCCGTATCCTGGTCGAATCCGGTAACCGGTTCGACCATGCGAGGTGGGTCAGCGCGCTGCTCGACTGGGAACGCGATGTCAAGGCGCGCGGCAGCTACGATCTGCTGGGACCATCAACCAAACGCGCCATCGACGCGATCAATAACGGTATGCCAGCCGAGGAAGCGGGACGCAGCGGCGACACAAATGGTGCAGCCATGCGCATCGCGCCGGTCGGCATCATGATGCCGCCAGAGCCGCTTGACGCATTGGTCGGCAAAGTGGCCGAAACTTGCAGGGCGACGCACAACACGTCAATCGCAATCGCTTCGGCCGCAGCGGTCGCTGCCGCCATCAGTCGCGGCATCGCTGGCGGTGACTGGCGCGCCGCTTCCGACAGAGCCATCGCCGGGGCGAGGCACGGGGCAACGCTCGGCTATTGGGTGACCGGCGGTGACATCGCCGCGCGCATTGGGTGGGCGCAGAAGCTCGTACGCGGCAAGGAGACGAGTGACGCGATCCGGCTGATCACCGATCTGGTCGGCACCGGCGTCGCCAGTCAGGAGTCCGTTCCGGCTGCATTCGCGGTGCTGGAAGTCGCCGGCGGCGATCCCTGGCAAGCGGCAGTCATCAGCGCCAATCTCGGTGGCGACACCGACACGATCGGCGCCATCGCGGCCGGCATGGCCGGTGCCTGCACCGGCTTTTCCCGATTGCCACAGAAACACATCGCCCGGATCAAAGGCCTAGACATTGGGCGGGTGCGCGCGCTCGCCGCCGACTTGGTCGCCCTGCGGGCGGCGAAGAGCAGGTCCGGCAAGGATGCGGCAGCATGAGCGGGCGTCTCGTCCATATCGGCAGCGCGGTGGTCGACTATGTCTACCGCATCGATGCCTTGCCGGCACCGGGCACGGAGAAGACCGCGTCAAGCTATGCACAAGTCGCTGGCGGCGGCTTCAACATGATGGTCGCGGCCAGCCGCACCGGCATGAAGGTGGTGTTCGGCGGCCAGCTCGGCAGCGGACCCAATGGCGACTTCCTGCGCGCGGCCTTAGCAACTGAGGGAATCGAGACACTCACGCCGCCATCGGCGGTTATGGACAGTGGCAATTGCGTCGCCATGATCTCGAGCGATGCCGAGCGCACCTTCGTCTCATGGCCTGGTGCGGAGAGTGTGCTCAGCCTTGACATGATGGCGCTCATCTCGGTCGCACCGGGCGACTGGGTGTTCACCTCCGGCTATACGCTTAGCTATCCGGGAAGCCGAGAGGCGCTTGTCGACTGGATCGAGGTGCTGCCGGCGGAAATTCCTTTAGTCGTCGATCCGACGCCGATCATCTCAGACATTCCGCGCACCATTCTCGACCGGGTGCTGGCGCGCACGAGCTGGCTGAGCTGCAACGCCACCGAAGCGGCTGAGATCGCCGGCACCGGCGATGTAGAGGCTATTGCTGCCCGGCTGCTGGCCAGCCACTGCCCCAACGCGGCAGGCGTTGTCGTCCGCGCTGGCGCAAAAGGCTGCTTCGTGCGGCTGGCCGACGGCACCGCCCAAGATGTGCCCGGGTTCAAGGTCGCGGCGGTAGACACTAACGGCGCCGGCGACACTCATATCGGCGCCTTAGTCAGCGCGCTGTCGCACGGCGTGTCGCCGTTCGAAGCGGCGCGTTACGCCAATGCGGCGGCGGCGCTCTCGGTCACCCGCCATGGCGGGTCGTCGGCGCCGAACGACCAGGAGATCCAGCGATTCCTCAGCCATGACGATCGACCGACGACCGTGCATGGCCGGAAGCAAGAGGCCCATTTGTGACAGCCTAATGGGATAACAAGCCCGCCAACCGGGCAATAATGAGAGGAACGAACATGCGCATGCCCAAACTGACTGCTTTTCTGACGGCAACCGCTGTCTTCGCTTCGGCGCTTACGCTGGCCGCCAGGGCCGACGAGGTGCACGTACTCAACTGGAAGGGCTATGGCGCCGACGAGCCGTGGGCCATAGCCGCCTTCGAAAAGGCAACCGGCAACAAGGTCGTCAACGACTTCTTCAATTCCGAACAGGAAATGCTGACCAAGCTCAGGACCAATCCCGGCCTTTACGATGTCGTCATGATCAATGCCGCCTTCAACGATCAGGCGATGGCGGAAAAGCTCATTCAGCCGATCGACACGTCCAAGCTGCCGAACTATGCCGACATCAGCAAGGACAAGGCCGGATCATCGATGCTTGTCCATGACGGCAAGGTCTATGGGGTGCCGTGGGTTTGGGGGCTGACGGCGCTCGCCATCAACGACAAGTCATTCGACAAGCCGCCGACCAGCATCGCCGAAATGTGGGATCCCGCCCACAAGGGCCGCGTTACCATCCGTGACGATGCCGTCGAGGCCGTGCAGTTCGGCGCCATCGCTACCGGCCAGAACATCAACGACGTCAAGGACATGGAGGCGGTCAAGGCGAAGCTGACCTCGCTGATGCCGCAGATCAAGACGTTCTGGAGCTCGGAGAACGACTGGAACCAGATGGTTGCCTCCAACCAGATCGACATCGGCACCTATTGGAGCGGCTCGGCCGACCGCGCCAAGACGCATTTCAAGCTGCCGGTCTCGCTGGTCATTCCCCAGGAGGGTGCCGTCGCCTGGCTTGACGCCTTTTCCATTCCGGTTGGTTCCAAGAACGTCGCCGGGGCGCAAGCCTTCATCAACTACATGATCGACCCGAAGTTCTATGTCGAATGGGTCACCAAGGTCGGAGCCCCGGTATCCGCCAACACCAAGGCTGTAGAAGCACTTCCCGGGGATGCGTTCAACCGCAAGGTGATGGGTGACCCGGCAGTCGCCAAGCGCATTCAGTTCCAGGCGCCGATCACAGACGCCCAGCGCGAAACCTATCTGTCGCTCTGGCAGCAGCTCAAGGTCGACGTGAAGTAACAGCAGAAGCCGGGATCAGCCGACCAAACATGTCGGCTGATGCTTCCCCATCCTGGGAGGAGGATGTCATGGCAGCACAGGTTGCGGCCGCGTCGCGCAGCGGATTGAGATCGGCCTTGCCGCTGCTGGCGCCTGCCTATCTCTGGCTGACGGTTGCGATCTTCCTGCCGCTCTCAGCCATGGTCTTCTTCTCCTTCATGACCGACCTGCCGCTGTCGGGAAAGCCGTGGGCATTCACGCTTGAAAACTATGCCGCCTTCTTTTCACAAAGCCTTTATCTGACATTGCTTTTGGCCTCGCTGCGCCTCGGCCTCGAGGTGACGCTGTGGTGCATCGTCATCGGTTATCCCGCCGCTTATGTGCTGGCCAAGGTGCTGAAAGGCCGCAGCCGAGAGGCGATTTTCCTGCTCGTCATCCTGCCGTTCTGGTCGAACGGGCTGGTGCGCATCTTCTCCTGGGCGATGGTGCTGCGTGAAGGAGGCATTCTCGACACCGCGCTCAACGCCGTGCTGCCGTTCAAGATCAACATCGACCTGATGTATTCTTATCCGGCTGTCATCATCGGGCTGGTGCACTCCTACGTGCCTTACATGGTGCTGACCTGCTACTTGACCCTGCAGGCCATCGATGACTCGCTGATCGAGGCCGGGCGCTCGCTCGGCGCCTCGCGGCTGCAGGTGCTGAAGCGGCTCATCATTCCGCTGTCGATGCCGGGGCTAGTGGCGGGCGCAGCCCTCATCTTCGTCCCGGTCGTTGGCTCGTTCATGGAGCCGCGCATCCTTGGCGGCCGTATCGGCACCTTTTATGGCACTGTCATCGAGGACCAGTTCGTCGCCGTGTTCAACTGGCCGCTGGGTGCTGCGCTCTCCTTCATCCTGCTGGCCGTCGTGCTGGTCATCCTGGCGGTTGCCTCGCCGGTGCTGAGGAGGGCTACGTGATGGCGACGACACGGGTCCTCGAATGGCTCGGCCGCCTCTACATCTGGCTATTGCTTGCCTTCCTCTATGTGCCCATCATCATTATGGCTCTAATGTCTTTCAACGTTTCGCCCTTCTACCAGCTGCCGTTCGAATGGACGACGGAATGGTATGCTTCGCTGTGGCAGAACGACCAGCTCATCTCAGCAACCTGGAACAGCCTCGAGATCGCTGTCATCACCACCATCATTTGCGTGGTGCTTGGCTCGGCGGCGTCACTGGCGCTCTACCGTTATGAGTTTCGCGGCAAGAAATTCCTGCAGGCGCTGCTGTTTCCGCCAATCGCCATTCCGTGGCTGATTACCGGCACGGCGATGCTGATCTTCTTCTTCGGCGTCGGCATCGGGCGCGGCCTGTTCGCCATCCTGCTCGGCCACGTCGCGCTTGCACTGCCCTATGTCATCGTCGTGGTGTCGGCGCGACTGCAGACCTTCGCGCCCGAGTTGGAAGAGGCGGCGCGCTCGCTCGGCGCCAATCAATGGCAGGTGACGAACCGCGTCACGCTGCCCTGGATCATGCCGGGCGTCATCGCCGGAGGGCTGTTCGCCTTCGCCGTGTCCTTCGACCAGTTCGTCGTATCCTACTTCCTGTCGACGCCCGGTCAGACGACGCTGCCGGTCGAAATCTACGCCGCGATCCGCAAGGGATTCACACCAGAGATCAATGCAGTCTCGACAATCATCATTGTCGTGTCGATGGCACTGATGCTGCTGACGGCGCGCTCCTTCAAATTCGGCGGAGAGAAGTAATGGCTGGCGTCCAAGTAGCGAACGTGTCGCGCGCTTTCGGTGCCCATAAAGCGCTGGACGATGTGTCTATCGATTTCGCCGATGGCGGCTTCTATGCCCTGCTCGGGCCGTCAGGCAGCGGCAAGACCACGCTGCTGCGACAAATCGCGGGCTTCGACTTTCCCGATTCCGGCCGCATCACCATAGGTGGTGAGAGCGTCGAACGGGTGCCGGTCGAAAAACGGCGCATCGGCATGGTGTTCCAGAACTACGCCCTGTTTCCCAACATGAGCGTTGCCGGCAATGTCGCCTTTGGCCTGTCGGTGCGCGGCGAGCCCAAGGCGGTGATTGCCAGCGAGGTACAGCGCGCACTCGACCTCGTGCAACTCGGCAGGCTCGGCGGCCGCCGGCCGCATCAGCTGTCCGGCGGCCAGCGCCAACGGGTTGCGCTCGCTCGCGCGATCGTCATCCGGCCGCGCGTGCTGTTGCTTGACGAGCCACTCGGCGCGCTGGACAAGGCGCTGCGCGTCGACATGCAGATCGAGCTCAAGCGCATCCAGCGCGAGATCGGCATCACCACCATCTTCGTCACCCACGACCAGGAAGAAGCGCTGACGATGAGCGACCGCATCGGCATTCTGCGCGATGGCAAGCTGGTGCAGGAAGGCTCGCCCGAGGAGATCTACGATCGGCCGAAGAGCGAGTTTGCCGCCACTTTCCTGGGCGACGCCAACATCCTTCGCGGCGACAGCACGGGCAACGGCATCCGACTGCCTGACGGAACGGGGATTGCCGCAGGCGCGGGGGCTACGCTTGTCGCCGGCATGAAGGCGAGCTGCGCCGTGCGGCCCGAACGAATCCGCATCGCCACCAATGCCGGCGTTCCGGACCGAGCCCATGCCAACATGCTCACGGGGCGGGTCTCCAAGCGTATCTTCGCCGGCAACAACAGCACGTATTTTGTCGATCGCGATGGCCAGACAATCAAGGTCATCGTGCAGAACACCGGCATCGAAAAGCTGGCGGAAGGACAAGAGGTGGTGCTGCGCTGGTCGCTGGAGAGTACGGTGCTGATCGCCGCGAGCTAGCAGATTCAATCCTTCAGTCTTGCCAGACGCCCCGCAGTCGGGGAAAGCATGGTTGGGCAAACTCCGAAGCGGAATACTCGATGCCCCTTGAATTGAATGCCGGCGACCAGTCGATGCTGCATGGCGAGCAAGGCTCGGCAGCCGCTGCCGCCATGAAGATCCTGATTGCCTTTTCGAAGGCGGTCGGGGCGCGCAAGTTGCTGGACATTGCCGGTGCCCATATCGACGGCTGCCTCTATCACGGCCAGGCCAGCCTCGATTTCGTCGAAAGGCTGATCGAGGGCGGCGGCCGCGTTCGGGTGCCGACGACGCTGAATGTCGGCTCGTTCGATCTGATCCATCCCGGGCTGGTGAAGATGACGGCCGCGGAAGAAGTGCCGGCGCGCCGTCTGATGAAGGCGCATCTGGAACTCGGCTGCCAGGCGACCTTCACCTGCGCGCCCTATCAGACGCGGTTCCGGCCAGGGTTTGGCGAGCAGATCGCCTGGGGTGAATCCAACGCCATCGTCTTTGCCAATTCGGTGATCGGCGCGCGGACCAACCGCTATGGCGATTTCGTCGATTTGTGCTGCGCAATGACCGGGCGCGCGCCGGCATGGGGGCTGCACCTGAGTGAAAATCGACGAGGCCAGGTCCTGTTCGAGCTGACCGACGCTGCCTTAGAGCCAACCGACGCTCTGTTTGTCGGGGTTGGGCTGATCATCGGGCAAAGGGCTCGCGACCGCATTCCGGTGATATCGGGCCTGCCGCAGCCGCGCGACGAGGACCAATTGAAGGCGCTGGGGGCGGCGGCGGCAACGACGGGTGCCGTGGCGCTGTTTCATGCCGTCGGCATCACGCCGGAGGCGAAGACGCCGGATGAGGCGTTGCACGGCCTGGCGCCGGAGGAAAAAATCCGGATCTCTCGCGCTGACATCCACCATGCGCTGGCCAGGCTGTCGAGCGTCCCCGATGGCGTGCAGCTTGCAGCCGTGTCGTTAGGCACGCCGCATTTCTCCTATGACGAGTGGATGCGCCTGTTGCCGCTGCTGCGCGAAGTCGGTCCAGGCAAGGGTGTCCCAATCTATGTCAACACAGGGCGCGCGACGCTGACGCGGCTGCAGGAGGAAGGCGCACTGGCCGGCATGGAAGCCTTCGGCCTCGTTCCGGTCACCGACACCTGCACCTATGTCACGTCGATCCTCGAGCGTCTCGATGGCGTGGTGATGACCAATTCGGGCAAATGGGCGCATTACGCACCTGGCAATATCGGTGTCTCGGTGGCCTTCGGTGACATGGAAGACTGCGTCCGCTCGGCTGCGGCCGGCCGCGTCGTGCGAGGCGCGCCATGAAGACGCCGGCCAGAACCGGTACATTCCACCTTTCCGGCTCGGCACAAGGCCCAGCGCTGGTGCTTTCGCAGGCGCTCAGCTTCTGGGGCGGGATCGACGTCGAAACGGGCGACATCATCGACCATTCGCATCCGGACCTGGGCGGCAATATCGCCGGCAAGATCCTGGTGATGCCGAGCGGGCGAGGGTCGTCGTCCTCGTCTTCGGTTCTGGCCGAAGCGATCCGCAGAGGCACGGCGCCGGCCGGCATTATCCTGGAGCGGCCGGACCCGATCCTTGCCGTCGGCGCCATCGTTGCCGAATTCCTCTACGAAATCAGCATGCCGCTGGTTGTCTGCGACATGTCAGGCATTGTCTCCGGCGACCGGATCGCAATCGGTCTGGGCCAAGATGCGCAAGCGATGGTGAGCAAGCTCTAGCCGGCCATCAGTCCCGCCGTGCCCCGCCGCCAGTAGGCTGCGGCCAGTGTTTCGTTGCGGCCGAGCGCCAGCGTGCCGCGCCAGTGTTCGCGCACCGTCCTGGCGGCAGTCGCTTCCGCCGCGAACCGGCCGAATGCCGAACCGGCCGGCCATGCGACCAACCTTACCCACAGGAGCGAAATGGCATGGTCGGCCGTGATAGCGGGCAGATGCGCTGGTTTCGATCGGGCAGCATGGCGGTTATGCTGCCGCTGGCGCTGTCTGTCCTTGCGCCGTCTTGCGGGTTCAAGGCGCTGGCCGGCGAGACGGTCGTCGCCGGCGGCGGAGACGAAGGCGCTGTTGGTATTGGGCGGCGCATCTATGATCGGCTTCGGCCCTCCGTTCAGATCTCCGGAATGCTTTCCCTGAAGATCACCTGCAGCCTTGGCTGGTGCAATTCGTAAGGCAAGCCCCTGACCGCATGGCTCAAGGTGTTGAGCGCTTCACGGGCTTCGACGCGCGGGTTCTGGTCGATGACCGCGTCGAGCGTGCCGTCGAGCAGAAGCTCCTTGGTGCCCTCCGTTACCTCATGGCCGAGAAAGACCGTCGACAGCGCGCGCCCGCGCTCCTTGAGTGCGCGGGCGATGCCGGTGTTGCCGGCGCCGACATTGTAGATGGCGGCCAGGTCCGGGTGCCGATCCAGCAGGGCGGAAGCCTCCGAATAGGCCTTTTCCCGATCGTCGAGCATTTCGCGCATCTCGACGATCTGCAGATTGGGCGATTCTTCCGTCAGTATGTGGCGGAAGCCCATCTCGCGCTCCTCGTGGCCGCGATAGGAGAGCGAACCGGCGAACAGCGCGACCTTGCCCGGACGCCCGGCACCCATGAAGCGGTTGAGAAGGTAGCCGGCGAGCCGGCCGGCGGCGCGGTTGTCGATGCCGATATAGGCAACCCTCGGCACATGCAGGATGTCGGAAGCGATGGTGACGACCTTGACGCCGCTGGCCGAAAGCGAGCGGATCGCCTCGCGGACCGTCGGATGGTCGAGCGCGATCACGCCGACGCCTTGCGTCTGCCCGTGCAGTTCCTGCAGCAGACGCGCAAGCCGGTCCGGATTGAAGCCTTCGATGGTAGCGACGCGGACGTCGAGGTCCGGCCGCGCCTGCGCCTGCGCCTCGATCTGGCGGTGCAGCATCTTGATGAAGGAATTGGTGCCGGCGGGCAGGGCGAAATCGAGCCGTATTACCTCACCGCGCAGCGCGTTGAGCGAGCTCGGATTATTCGAATTTTCAGCGATATAGCCAAGCCGCTGCGCCGTTTCGAGCACGACCTCGCGGGTGCGCGCCCGAACCCCGGCGCGGTTGTTGAGCACACGGTCGACCGTGGCGGCCGAAACGCCGGCCTCCCGGGCTATGTCTGTCAGGGTGGACCGCACTGTCGATCACCTCATTCCAAAACGCGCCAGGGGCGCATCGAGATCACGCATTTCATGGGTCCACCGTCGGAGAGCGGCTTCATCGCCGTCCGCGATTCTGATGGGAAATGATGTAACCGGCCTTGGCCGATGCGCTAGCCGCTGCGCTACACCAAAATGCCCAAGCAGACCAAAGCGGGGAGGTGGGCAGCCGGGCTCCCTCAAATTCAAGCACCGGCTTCAGTGTGAGAGCCTTGATAAACGCCATCCTTCCCCTCCCATGAGATGTTATGAGGTGTATTGATTATTTATGATGTTGACAGGCTTCGTATAGTGACGTCAATATCCATCATAAGGGCCGTGGAGGAACAAGGCCCTGAGGGAGGAGTTCCAATGTCGAATTTGATCCGCGTGTCGCGGCGCCGTTTGCTGGCGTCCGGTGGAAAGGCGGCAGTCCTTGTTGCTGCCGCGGGTATCGCACCGAAATTCATTCGCCCGAGCCGTGCCTATGCGGCCGATGCCCTGGCGCCCGGCATGATCGGTGGCCCGACGGGCTTCGACGGCTCGGAACGCTATCAATATGGCGCCGACACGCCCGAGGGTCGCGCCATCGAGGCAGCCAAGGCGATGAAGGGCGCCGGCAAGGCGCCGGCCAAGATCGTGCTTGGCCTGTCCGACGGCTCGATCGGCCAGCTAACCCAGCCGTTTCCGGCCGGCGCGCCGTCGATCAAGGATCTCTGGGAGAAGGAAACCGGCATTCCGTTGGAAATCGTCGGTGTGCCAAACGGCCAGGAATTCACCAAGACGATGCAGGACATCTCCACCAAGGGTGGGGCGTATGACATCTACGCGGTCGAATGGAACCGCCTTGGCGACCTCGCCGAAACCGGCGGCATCCTCAAGCTCGACGACTTCGTCGCGCAATACAAGCCGGAATGGGACGATCCCGAGCGCGGCTATGTCGACGGCGCCAAGGGCGTCTCGCTGCTCAATCAGTATCGCGGCTCGACCTATGGCGTGTCACTGGATGGCGACTTCCAGACCTGGGTCTACCGTACCGATCTGTTCGGCGACGCAAACGAGAAGAAGGCCTTCTCCGACAAATACGGTTATGAACTGGCGGCGCCGAAGACGTGGAAGCAGCATGACGATATCGCGGCCTTCTTTCAGCGCCCGGACAAGGGCCTGTTCGGCTCGACCGATCTGCGCAACCAGGGCTGGGGCTACACCAACTGGTATCAGCGTTATGTCTCAATGGCTTCGCCCAATCAGTTCTTGTTCGACGATGCCGGCAAGCCGCTGATCAATTCTGAGCAAGGTATCGCGGCGACCAGCGAGTACATCGCTTCGCTTTCGCACCATTCGCCGGATGCGATCTCCTGGGGCTGGCCGGAGCAGTACGGCAATTTCGCCAAGGGCGGCGCGGCCATGACCTGCGCCTTCTCCAATCTGCCGAAATTCCTCGACAATGCCGGCAACAAGGATTCAGCTGTCACCGGCAAGATCGGCTCGATGCTGCCGCCCGGCCGCGAAATCGACGGCAAGCTGGTCAGCCGGTCGGTGCTGTGGCTCAATCTGTCGGCGTCGGTGTCCTCGCAAGCCAAGAATCCGGAGGCCTGCTACCTGTTCCTGCAGTGGCTGGGCTCAAGCCGCATCTACGCCTGGATGACTGCCAATCCGGGCGGCTACTTCGATCCGTTCCGGCTATCGGATTTCTCGGATCCGCTGGTTCGCCAGACCTATCACGCCTACCACATGGACGTGGTGCGAGAGACGGTCGCCCGCACCGTGCCCACCATCAACTATCCCGGCGCTACCGCCTTCCACAACGCGCTGGACGAGAACCTCGTCGCCGCGCTGACCAAGGCCAAGACAGCCGAGCAGGCGATGGCCGACACCGAGGCCGAGTGGAAGAAGATTGCCCGCCGCACCGGCGAGGAGAAGCTTCTCGAAGCCATCAAGACCAACAAGGAGGCCTGGCCGACCGTCCTCGATCCGATCGCCTGATCCTTCCAGGATCCTACCAAGAAGGGGAGGAGCGGTCGCTCTTCCCCTCGGCAACGAAGGGCCCAGCAAAGCCGCAAGATGAAGCGTTCAGTTCCTTTCGAGATATTCCGCTATGCCGCGATCCTTGCGGCGATGGCGGTGACGCTGGTGCCGATCCTGTGGATGGTGTCGATGGCGTTCAAGCCGATCGCCGAATGGTCGGCGACCGGCGCCGACCTGACATGGTGGCCGAAGAACCCGACACTCAGCAATTTCCGCTTCGTCTTCGGTGAATCGACCAACAATCTGATCGTCGCCCTCGACCGCACAGCTTTGAAGCCGATCCTGTCGTCGCTGCTGTCGGCCACATTCGGTACGGCAATCGCCATGTCGGCGGGCACCGCGGCGGCCTACGGGCTGTCGCGCTTCGGCTCGGGCCAGAACCTGCCGCTGGCGCTGATCCAGCTTCGCCTGTTTCCGCCGATGGCGGTCATGACCCCGGTGATGATCATGTGGGCCTTCCTCAATTTCACCGACAGCTGGTGGGGGCTGTCGTTGATCTACGGCATCGTCACGCTGCCTTTCGCCTTCTGGCTGATGAAGACCTTCTTCGACGACATGCCGCGCGAGATCGAGGAGGCGGCACTGGTCGAGGGCTGTTCGCGGTGGCGCGTCTTCATCCGCATCACGCTGCCGATGATGCGCGCGCCGCTGGCCAGTGCCGCGCTGTTCGTCTTCATCCTCAACTGGTCGGACTATCTGATTGCGCTGCTTCTGACGACGCGCGAATGGGTGACGGTCCCTGTCTACATGGCCTCGCTGTCCTCCTCGATGACCGGCCAACTCTACGGCGCCAAGGCAGCCCTCGGCCTGATAGCCGCAGTGCCGCCTGTCATCATGGGCATCGCCATCCAGCGCCATCTGGTGCGCGGGCTGACCTTCGGGGCGCTCAAGCAATGAGCGCGGTGACTGCGACGATTTCGGAGGGCGACATGCAAGCCTCCAAAGCGGCGTCGGTGCTGCCGGACGAGGGCGCAAAGCTCGGCTTCCGGCTGACGCTGCCGGCGCAGATCCTGGTGCTGTTCATCGCCGTCTTCCCGCTCCTGATGCAGCTCTACATCAGCCTGACCGACTGGTCGCCGCTGTCGGGCACCGGCTGGTGGAACGCCTGGTCGATGTGGAACAGTTTCGCCAACTACACCGACCTTGCCGCCGATGCGCGCTTCTGGAGTGCGCTGAAGCGCACGGCCATCGTCATGATCGTCTGCGTGCCGGCGGAGTTCCTGCTCGGCTTGGCGCTCGCGACACTGTTTGCCGACGAGTTCCCCGGCAAGCGGATCTTCTACTCGATCCTCTTGATGCCGATGATGGTGGTGCCGGCGGTGGCCGGCTACATGTTCTTCATGCTGTTTCAGTCAGGCGGCCCGGTCAACGACATCCTGTCGGCGATCTCAGGCTTTCCCGTCACCATCGCCTGGCTGTCGGACCCGACGCTGGCGCTCATCGCCGTCATGGTCGCCGATATCTGGCAGTGGACGCCGCTGATGTTCCTGATCCTGCTTGCCGGCCTGGTCGGCGTGACTGAGGACCAGATCAAGGCGGCGACGCTGCTCGGTGCCAACCCTAGGCAGCGCTTCATCACCATCGTGCTGCCGAAGATGAAGACGATCATCGTCATCGCGCTGGCGATCAGGGTGATCGAGAACTTCAAGATATTCGACACGCTTTACATCATGACCGGCGGCGGTCCCGGCGTCGCTACCGAAACCATCTCCGTCTACATCTACAAGCTCACCACCCAGGACCTGATCTGGGGCTATGTGGCGGCAATCGCGCTGGCCATACTGATCGTGCTGTCCATCGCTGCGGTGTTTGCCATGAAACGCATGGCCCGGGTACGCGAGGTGGCGGCATGAGCACCATCCACCTGCAGAACCTGGTCAAGAAATTCGGCGACTTCACCGCGCTGAAGACGATGGACCTGGCCATTGCCGACGGCGAGTTCATGGCGCTGCTCGGACCCTCGGGCTGCGGCAAGTCGACGACGATGAACATGATCGCCGGCATGGAAGGGCCGACCAGCGGCAAGATCCTGTTTGGCGAGCGCGACATGGCCGGCGTGCCGATGGGGCGGCGCGGCGTCGGCTTCGTCTTCCAGAACTATGCGATCTTCACTCATATGAGCGTGCGGCAGAACCTCGCCTACGGGCCGAAAATGCGCGGCGCACCAAAGGCCGAGATCGGCCGCCGTGTCGGCGCCATTGCCGAGATGCTGCAACTGACGCCGCTGCTCGACCGCAAGGCGGACAGACTGTCGGTCAACATATTGCAGCGGGTGGCGATCGGCCGTTCGGCGATCATGGAGCCGGCGATCTTCCTGCTCGACGAGCCGCTGTCCAATGTCGATGCCGCCTTCCGGGCGGTGATGCGGACCGAATTGAAGCAGTTGCAGCGGCAGTTCCGGCAGACCATGGTCTACGTCACCCACGACCAGCTCGAAGCGATGACCATGGCCGACCGCATCGCGGTGATGGACCACGGCGTGCTGCAGCAGGTCGGCACGCCGCTCGAGGTCTATAACAATCCGGCCAATGTCTTCGTCGCCCGCTTTATCGGCGCGCCGGGCATGAACCTGCTCAAGGGCAGGCCGGCGGAAAGCGACCGTGGTCTGGTCATCGATCTCGGCCCGCTCGGCGTGACACCGCCGCTGCCGGTCGAGATCGCCGATGCCGTACGCAGGATGCGCGGCGAGGTGTTTTATGGCTTTCGACCGGAGCAGGTGACGCTGGCTGAAGGTGGCCGTGGCCTGTCCATGCCGGTGAGTTTCGTCGAGCGGATCGGCGCGCGCACCATCATCCACCTTGGCGACGGCGAGACTGCGGTGAAGGCGGTGTTCGACAATGATGTCGGGCTGGCGATCGGGCAGACAGCTGTCGTCGCGCCGGCGGCGGAGGCGGTGCGCGTCTTCGACGCCGCCACCGGTCTTGCATTGAGAGCAGGTTGAGATGGCCGATATCGTTTTCCATAATGTGACAAAACGCTACGGCAACACGCTGGCCGTCGACGATGCGTCATTCGCGGTCGACGACAACGAGTTCTTCTGCTTCTTCGGGCCGCCGCTGTCGGGCAAGTCGACGATACTGCGTCTGGTGCTCGGGCTGGAAACCCCGGACGCGGGCGAGATCCTGATCGGCGGAAAGCCGGTCAACACAGTGTCGCCGGCCGACCGCAACGTCGCCATGGTGTTCCAGAATTTGGCGCTGTTTCCGCATATGAGCGCGCGCGACAACATCCGCTTTCCGCTGGTCGAACGCCGGGTCGCCGAAGCCGAGATCGAAAAGCGCGTCGCCGACGTCGCGGCCAAGCTGCATATCGGCCATATCCTGCACAAGCCGCCGGCACAGCTTTCCGGAGGTGAGCGGCAGCGCGTGGCGATTGCCCGCGCGCTGGTGCGCGACCCCACCGCCTATCTGATGGACGACCCGATTTCGGCGCTCGACGCTCGGCTGCGCGAGGAGACGCGGGTCGAGCTTAAGCGCATCCAGCGCGAGCTCGGCAAGACGCTGATCTATGTCACGCACGATCAGGAAGAAGCGATGTCGGTCGCCGACCGAATGGCCATTCTGGAGAACGGCAAGATCAGGCAGATCGGCGCGCCGGCCGAGATCTATGACCGGCCGGCCAGCACCTATGTGGCGCGGCTGCTCGGGTCGCCGATGATGAACATATTGAAGTCGGTGCACGGCGCTGAAGGCGTGGAGGCGGCGGAAGGCACAGTCCGTATCGCGGACAAGGCTGCGCCGGCCGATGCCGTCGAGATCGGGCTCAGGCCGGAAGACATCAAGGTCAGGTCTTGGTCGGGTGGAATGCCGGAGGGGGGCGCGGGCCGCCCGGCGCGAGTGTTCGAGGTCGAGCCGCTCGGCGGCTACACCGTGGTGACGCTCGCCGCCGGAAAGACGCGTCTGCGGGCGCTGTTACGCGGCCAGCCGGACATCAGGCCGGACGCGATGGTGGTGATATCCTGCGAGCCGGGCAGGGTGCATTATTTCGGACAGAGCGGGGGAGCCTTGGCGCGATGACGGCGGCTGCAAGGAACTAGCTTCGGGAGGAACATATGGCAAGCCAAGAAATGGTGGGCAACGGCTTCGAGCCGGACGTTAAAGTCCGCACCAGAGAATACAGGATCGGCTGCGTTGGCGCCGGCATGATCATGGCCGAATGTCACCTTGCCGCCTACAAGGAAGCCGGTTTTCCGGTGGTGGCGATTGCCTCGCGGACCAAGGCCAGCGCCGAGAAGGTCGCCAAGCGCTGGGATATACCGACCGTCCACGACACGCCGGAACAATTGATCGAGGACGAAAATGTCGAGATCATCGATCTTGCCTTTCCGCCGGACCAGCAGCCGGCGCTGATCCGTCATGCGCTGAAGCAGAAGCATATCAAGGCTATCCTGGCGCAGAAGCCACTGGCGCTGTCGCTCAATGAAGCCGTCAAGCTGCGCGACGAGGCGGCCAGGGCCGGCAAGGTCCTCTCGGTCAACCAGAACATGCGCTACGACCAATCGATGCGCGTCTTGAAGCAGATCATCGAGAGCGGCGCGCTCGGCGACATCGTCTTCGCGCAGATCGACATGCATGCGATCCCGCACTGGCAGAGCTTCCTCGAGGACTATGACCGGCTGACGCTCGCCAATATGAGCGTCCACCATCTCGACGTACTGCGCTTTCTGTTCGGCGATCCCCTGGAGATCACCACCCTGACCCGCAAGGACCCGCGCACCCGCTTCGATCATTCGGACGGCATCACCGTGTCGACGATAAAGTTCCCGTCGGGCGTGCTCGCCGTATCGCTTGAGGATGTCTGGTCCGGTCCGCGCCAGGAGGGCTACAAGGACGACCAGCACATCAATTGGCGCGTCGACGGCACCAAGGGCGTCGCCAAGGGCACCATCGGCTGGCCGACTGGCGCTGCCTCGACGCTGACCTATGCCTCGACCGAGACCACCGGTGGTGAATGGGTGACGCCAAGCTGGGACACGATGTGGTTCCCGCATGCTTTCATCGGCGTCATGGAGCAACTCCAGCACGCGGTTAAGACGGGCGAGCCGCCGGCGCTCTCGGTCGCCGACAACGTCAAGACCATGGCGCTGGTCGAAGCCGGCTATCGCTCGATCGACATGGGCCGGACAGTCAAACTTTCCGAAATATCAACTGACTGAATTACTTACAGGGAGGACTTCACACCATGATGCAGGCAGGTATCTTCACGGGTTATTTCCCGTATGGCCTCAAGGAAACCGCGCAGAAGATCCGTGCGCTCGATTTCAACACCGTGCAGCTCGACCTACATTTCAGGGATATCGACCTTTCCGCCGGACAGATCACCAAGGACAAGGCCAAGACTGTCCGCGATACGTTCCGCGACCACAATCTGCCGATCTGCTGCGTATCGGGCTACACCAACATCATCCATCCGGATATGGCCGAGCGCGAGCGGCGCGTCGGTTATTTGAAGGAGATCATCCGCAATGCGCGCCATTTCGGCACCCCTTACGTGATCTCGGAAACCGGTACCTACAACACCGAGTCCGACTGGGTGCATCACCCGAAGAACAAGACCGAGGAAGGTTTTGAGGAATGCCGCAAGGTCATCGCCGACCTTGCCCAGACCGCCTATGACCACGGCGCGGTCTTCCTGCTCGAAACCTATGTCAACAATGTCGTCGGTTCGGTCGAGGAGACGGTGAGGATGTTCGCGCAGGTCGACCACCCAGGCCTCGGCCTGCTGATGGACCCGACCAACTATTTCGAAACGCACAACATCGACAGGATGGACCAGATCCTGAACCAGGTGTTCGACACATTGGCCGACAAGATCAAGATTGCCCACGCCAAGGACGTCAAGCGTTCCGGCGGCGACAAGTCGGAAAAACACGCAGACATCGGCGACGAGGACGCGCTGGAGAGCCACACCTTCCGCGGCGTCGGCGAGATCGAGCTGCCGGCCCCCGGCCTCGGTTCGCTGAATTACGACCTCTATCTCAAGCGGCTGGCCGAAAAGCATCCGAACATCCCGGTCATCATCGAGCATCTTTCGGAAGACGACGTGCCCCGTGCCAAGAAATTCCTCGACGGAAAATTCCGCGCCAACGGACTGTGATGGCGCGGTTCGGCTACGAAACAAGGGAGGAAGAGAAATGTTGAAATTCGCGTTGAAAATCGCTGCCGCGGCGACGGTTCTCGCCGGTGTGGCGCTGGGTACACCGGCGCTGGCGCAGGACGCCCAGAAGACGTTCTACCTGCTGTCGCATGGCGGCCCGTCGGATGCCTTCTGGATCGACTGGAATGCCGGCGCGACCAAGGCCTGCGACCAGCTCAAGGTGACCTGCAAGATCTCGTTCAGCGGCGGCGACATGGCGGCGCAGAAGGAGGCCTTCAACTCGGCCCTTGCCGCCAAACCGGACGGCATCGCCACCACCTCGGCGCAGCCCGGCCTGTGGACCGAGGAGGTCAAGGCAGCCAAGGCGGCCGGCATCCCGATCGTGTTCTTCAATACCGACGATCCGGCAACCGGCCGGCAGGCCTATGTCGGCGCCGACCTTAAGGAAGCCGGTGTCATCTGGGCGAAATATCTGGTCGACCACAAGATGGTGAAGCAGGGCGACAAAGTGTTCCTGCCGGTCGAAGTGCCGGGCGCCAGCTACCAGCAGCTCGAGACCGAAGGCATCGCCAGCGTCTTCGATCCGCTCGGCATCAAATATGATGTGGTCGATTGCGGCACCGATCCGGCCGGCATCATCGCCAAGATGACCGACTACATGGTCGCCAACAACCCGCCGGCGATCATCGCGCTCGGCGATTCCGTCGCGGCCAGCGTCAAGCGGGTGTTCGACGGCGCCGGCGTGCCGCCCGGCAAAATCCCGGTCGTCGGCTGGGGCAATTCGAAGGAAACGGCCGAGTCAGTGAAGTCTGGGTTCATCAACGCGGCTGCCTGGCAGTTCCCGTCAGCGCAGGGCTTCATGCCGGTGGCGCTGCTCGGGTTGGCCGCCGCTGGCGAACCGATCGGCTACGACATCCACACGTTCAGCCTCTACGACGCGTCGAGCGTCGAACCGATCCTGAAACTCTACAACAAGTGATTGAAATTGACGCTCGCCGCGCAGGCGGCGGGCGTCACCTTGAAATATGGTCGAAACAGTCATGACAATTGCCGCAGAAGAGGAAATGCCGCGTGCCAAACGCAGGTCGAGCCTGATGCGCTCGCCGCAGTTCTCTTCGCTCGTCATCCTGATTGTCCTGCTGGCGGTGTTCGGGATCGCCGACGCCAATTTCCTGTCGCCGCTCAACATCTCCAACATGATGGCGTTCCTGCCCGAGCTCGGCATCATCGCGCTCGGCATGACGCTGCTTCTGACGGCGGGCGAGTTCGACCTTTCGGTCGGTGCCGTGTTCGGGCTAGCGCCGGTCGTGGTCATGCTGCTGGTGCAGAACGGCGGGTTTGATATTGGCGTCGCGCTGTTGGCCGGCCTGCTGCTCTGCATAGCGATCGGTGCGATCAACGGCCTGATCGTCACCAAGATCGGCATCTCCTCCTTCCTGGTGACACTGTCGATGTTGCTCGTCGTGCGTGGGGCAGCGCTTTACATCACCCAAGGCTTTCCGCTGAAATCCTGGAACCAGCCAGGCTTCTTCGTGACGCTGCTGGCCGGCAGCTTCAATATCGGAACGTTCCGTTTCTATACCTCGCTGTGGTGGTTCATCGGCCTGTCGCTACTGGCGATCTATGTGCTGCACTACGCCAAGCTCGGCAACTGGATCAGCGCTATCGGCTCGAACCGTAACGCCGCCGTAGCGCGCGGTGTGCCGGCCGATGCGGTCAAGATCTGGCTGTTCATCCTGACCTCGGTGCTGGCCGGTCTCGCCGGCATGATCAGCGCCTTTCGCATCTCTGCCGCCTCGCCGGTGGCAGGCACCGGGTACGAGCTCGAAGTGATCGCCATGGTGGTGGTCGGCGGCACCGCGCTGACCGGTGGACGCGGCACCATTTTAGGCACCATCGTCGGCGCGCTGATGCTGCGCAGCATCCGCAACGGCATCGTGCTGATCGGCGTGCCTGGGCTCGCCTATAACATCTTCGTCGGCGTCATCATCCTTGCCATGCTCATCCTGCACGCTTTGCTGCAGAAGAACGCCGCCAGGAGCTGACGATGGAAGTGCTTCGGCTGCAGAACCTGCAAAAATCCTTCGGCAGCGTCCGCGCCCTGAAGAACGCGTCCTTCGCGCTCAATGAGGGCGAAGTGGTGGCCTTGCTCGGCGACAACGGCGCCGGCAAATCGACGCTGATCAAGGCGATCTCCGGGGTCTTTCCCGTCGATCGCGGCGAGATCTATGTGCGCGGCCAGAAGGTCTCCATCGGCTCGACACGCGATGCGATGGATCTCGGCATCGAGACCATCCACCAGGACACCTCGCTGGCGCCCGATCTCAGCATCGCGCGCAATCTTTTCCTCGGCCGCGAGCCGGTCAATCTCAAATGGCTTGGCGTGTTCGCGCCGCTCGATCTCGCTCGATTGCGCGATGCTGCGTCGGCTCTATTGAAGCGCGTCGGCATCTCGAAGAAACTCGACGCCGATGCGCTGGTCAGCACGCTGTCAGGCGGCGAGCGTCAGTCGATCGCCATCTCGCGCGCCATGCAGTTCGCCGCCAAGGTCATCATCCTCGACGAGCCGACCAACAATCTCGGCGTCGAGGAAACGCACGGCGTGCTGCGCTTCGTCAAGGAAGTGCGCGACGCCGGTCACTCGGTGCTTTTGATCACCCACAACATCCATCACGTCTTCCAGGTCGCCGATCGCATCATCGTCATGCGCCGCGGCGAGATCGTCGCCGAGCAGACGGTCGCCGACACCGACCTGCTGACCGTGGAAAGCATCATCACCGGCGCCGACATGTCGGCCCTGCTCAAGGAGACGAGAGCGAAGTGAAGGACGGGAGCAAAGTGAAAGAACTGGCCGTCACATGGTAGAGCTTTACGGCAAGACGCTGTCGCGCCGGCAGGTCTCGGAACGGTCCGGCATGCTGTCGCAGTTCGCCGGCGTGCGGCTGATGACGCTCGGCGACGGCGTCGAGCGCGGCATCCGCATGCTCGAATTCCGCACCGGCTCCGGCCTGCGCTTCACCGCGCTGGTCGACCGGGCGCTCGATATCGCCGATTGCGATTTCAGGGGCCAGGCGATCGGCTGGCACTCGCCGAGCGGTTTTCGCCATCCCGGCCTGCACGAGTATGAAGGCGAGGAGGGATTGGCGTGGGCGCGGTCGTTTTCCGGCCTTCTGCTGACCTGCGGCCTCGACCATATATTGTTCATGAACGAAGTACCGGCCGATACCTACAACTACCCGCCGAAGACGACGGTGCGCCATTCGCTGCACGGCCGCGTCAGCACCATTCCGGCGCGGCTGACCGGCTATGGCGAGACCTGGGACGGCGACCGCTGCGTGTTGTGGGCCGAAGGCATCGTCCAGCAATCGACTGTATTCGGCGAGGATCTGCACCTGCTGCGGCGGATCGAGGCCGATGTCGGCGGCAACGAGATCCGGCTTTCGGACCGTGTCGTCAATCACGGTTTCAACCGTACGCCGCATATGTATTTCTACCACATCAATGTCAGCCATCCGGTGCTCGACGAGGGCGCGCGCTACCTGGCGCCGATCCGCGACGTCGTCTGGGCAAGCCATGCCGGCGAGCGCTATGAAGTGCAGAAGGTTGGGTACCGCACGGTGCCGGCGCCGCAACCGGGATTCAAGGAACAGGTCTGGCAGCACGAACTCGGCGCCGACAGCACCGGCGAAGTCCCTGTGGCGGTGGTCAACGACAGGCTCGGCCTCGGCTTCGAGGTGGTCACGCGCAAGGACCAGTTGCCCTGCGCCTATCAATGGCAGAATTTCCAGGCCGGGCAGTACGCGCTTGGGATCGAGCCCTCGACGCATCATGTGCTGGGAAATCTGGCGGCGCGCGAACGCGGCGAGATGATCTGGCTGGAGCACGGCGAGAGCCGCTCCTACGATGCCGTGTTCCGGGTTCTCGACGGCGCCGGCGAGATCGCCGCCGCCGAGAGCCGGATCGCGGCAATCGCCAGGCAGCCGCAGCAGGATTATCCCCAGCCGTCGGGCCGTTTTCCTGTTCTTGGAGGCAGGTCGTGATAATGGCGAAGATGATACGGGACACCAGTTGGGAGGCTGGTTCCGGCTGGAGCGGGGAGGGCTCGCGGCCGATCGGGAATTGGAGGTCACAATGGCTGGCACGGTAAAGCGCGATTACAGCCTGGTCGGCGAAAGCACGCGCAGGGCGATCGAAACCGGGCTTGCCTCGGCGGAGTGGTACCACACGGATGTTCCCCGCAAGGCGATCAAGGAGTTGATGCAGCGCTCAGACGGCCCGGCGATCCGCGACACGATCATCTGGATCGTCGCCATCCTCGGCTCGGCCGCCGGCGCCATCTATTTCTGGGGTACCTGGTGGTGCGTGCCGTTCTTCTTCGTCTACGGCGTGCTCTACGGCTCGTCCAGCGACTCGCGCTGGCACGAATGCGGCCATGGCACTGCCTTCCGCACGCGCTGGATGAACGATGTCGTCTACCAGATCGCCAGCTTCATGCTGATGCGCAACCCGGTGACCTGGCGCTGGAGCCATGCCCGCCACCACACCGACACCATCATCGTCGGCCGCGACGCCGAGATCGCCGTGATGCGCCCGCCGGACCTTTTGCGTGCGGCGCTGGCTTTCACCGGCATCCTCGATTTTCGCTATTCGCTTCCGGCACTGGTACGCCAGGCGTTCGGCAAGCTGACGCCCGACGAGAAAAGCTACGTTCCCGAGATGGAACAGCACAAGGCCGTCATCGCGGCGCGCTGGCACATCGCCGTCTACATCGCCACGATAGCACTCGCCCTCACCATGCAGTCGTGGGTGCCGGTGGTGCTCATCGGCGTGCCGCGCCTCTACGGCACCTGGCACATGGTGATGACCGGCCTGCTGCAACACATCGGTCTGGCCGACAACGTCGTCGATCACCGGCTCAACACCCGTACCGTGTACATGAACCCGATCAGCCGGTTCATCTACTGGAACATGAACTACCACGTCGAGCACCACATGTTTCCGATGGTGCCCTATCACGCGCTGCCCAGGCTGCATGAATTGATCAAGCACGATCTGCCGGAACCGAACCCGTCGATATGGCATGCCTATCGCGAGGTCTGGCCTGTCCTGCTCAGGCAGCTCAAATACGAGGATTATTTCCTCAAGCGCGAACTGCCGCCAACCGCACGGCCCTATCGTGGCGAATTCCACGAAGTGAACATGTCGGCAGCGGCTGAGTAGGTACTGCGCACCAGCGCAACGCAGAAATTTCGGGAGAAGCAGAGATGGCCGATTGGGTCGAAGCGTGCGCCGTGGACGATGTCGAAGAGGAAGATGTCATCCGCTTCGACCATGGCGGCCGCACCTTCGCGATCTACCGTTCGCCGGACGATGAATTCTTCGCCACCGACGGGTTTTGTACGCATGAGAAGGCGCATCTGGCCGATGGGCTTGTCATGGACGACATCATCGAATGCCCAAAGCACAATGGCCGCTTCAATTACAAGACCGGCCAGGCCAAAGGGGCTCCCGTCTGTGTCAATCTGCAGACCTATGCGGTCAAGGTGGAAGCTGGCAAGGTGATGATCCAGATCGCCTGACCGGCCTTCTGTCACGTAGCAAAGGGAACCAAAATCCATGAGCCGGAAAAGACCGACCGTCGCAGACCTGCGTGCCATGAAGGGCAAGCGGCAGCTGACGATGCTGCGCGTGCTGACGATGGACGAGGCCGAGGCCGCCGAACGCGCCGGCGTCGATATCGTCTCGGTGCCGCCGGAGCTGGTGCTCAATCCGCAATACCGCGATGCGGCACCCAGCCTGTTCACCATGCCGGGTGAGAATTTCTTCGAAATCGGCACCGCCGATGATTTCGTCCGCTGGGCGTTCCGGCTCTACAAGGCCAGCGCCGATGCCGTCTATTGCAGCGCCGGCTATGCCACCATCAAGCGAATGGCCGACGATGCCATTCCGGTGATCGGCCATGTCGGCCTCATCCCGTCACGCGCCACCTGGACCGGCGGCTTCAAGGCTGTCGGCAAGACCGCCGACACCGCCATGCAGGTGTTCGAGGCGGTGAAGCAACTGGAGGCCGCCGGCGCGATCGGCGCCGAGATCGAAGTGGTGCCGGTGGAAGTGGCCAAGGCGATCTCGGAACGGACGTCGCTGATCATGCTGTCGATGGGAGCGGGCACCGGCTGTGACGCGCAGTATCTGTTCGCCGACGACATTCTTGGCCAGAACCGTGGCCACATGCCGCGCCATTCCAAGGTCTATCGCAATTTCGCCGCCGAATACGATCGCCTGCAGGCCGAACGCATCGCCGCCTTTTCCGAATATGTCGCCGATGTGAACAGCCTGGCGTATCCCGAAGACAGGCACGTCGTGCACATGGACCCGGACCAGCTCAGCCTGTTCCTGGAGAAGATCGAAGCCGCATGAGATACGCCGGCTGCGGCACGAAGCATCATCGCGGATCGTAAAAGGCCGGTTCGGCGCCAGGGCCAGGTCATCGCATGGCGGCTGCGATGCCACACGAAAGTTTGTTGGTCCAGGTCTGGACGGCACCGGCCGGATGCTGTTGAAACCGGTGGGTCATCGGTTTGCCGGACAATTGTGCGGTTGCCGATGGAGCGGGTGAAAATTCCCCTTCGGACAGTTCTTTGCATGACCGCCATTCCCGAAAACAAAGCCTTGCCCGAAACCGCGCCGGCGGCGCGGCAAGCTCGGCGGGTGGCGCTGATCGTCGCCGTCGCCTTTTTCATGCAGCTTCTGGATTCGACCATCATCTCGACCTCGCTGCCGCAGATGGGAGAATCCTTCGGCGTGCCGGCGGTGGCGATGAGCATCGGCATCACCGTCTATATGCTGACCATGGCGGTGTTCGTGCCGCTGTCCGGCTGGCTTGCCGACCGTTTTGGCGCGCGCAACATCTTCCTCGTGGCGATCGCCCTGTTCACGCTGGCCTCGCTCGTTTGCGGCATCTCGCAGAACCTGGCCGAGTTCGTCGCCGCGCGCGCGGTGCAGGGCCTGGGCAGCGCGCTGATGACGCCGGTCGGCCGCATCCTGGTGCTGCGCAATGCGCCGAAATCCGAGCTTCTCAACGCCACGGCGCTGATCACCTGGCCGGCGCTGTTTGCGCCGGTGGTCGGGCCGGTGCTTGGCGGCTTCATCACCACTTATCTCTCCTGGCACTGGAATTTCTTCATCAACATTCCGCTTGGGATTGCCGGTTTGACGCTGGTCGCCCGCTTCATTCCCAGCGACCGCGAAGCTGGGGCCAAGCCGCTCGATTGGCCGGGCTTCCTGCTGACCTCGGTGGGGCTCGCCGCGATGCTCTATGGCCTCGAGCGCATCGCGCATCCGCAGGAGGGTGTGTTGCCGACCGTGGCACTGCTCGGCATGGGCATTTTGGTCGGCTGGCTGGCGGTGCGGCATCTGCGACGCGCCAACCATCCGCTGCTCGATCTCACAGCTTTCAAGGTGCAGACCTTTGCCATCTCGACGCTGTCGGCCGGCACGATCTTCCGCATCGCCATCAACGCCACGCCGTTCCTGCTGCCGCTTTTGTTCCAGGTCGGCTTCGGCCTGAGCCCGGTCGATGCTGGCATGATGATCCTGGCCTATTTTCTTGGCAATCTCGGTATGAAGGCGGTGACGACGCCGACGCTGAGGCGCTTCGGTTTCCGTTCGGTGCTGATCGTCAACGGGGTGATCGCCTCTTTGTCGATCATGGCCTGCGCGGCGCTTTCGCCGCAGACGCCGCAAGCGTTGGTGGTGGTGCTGATGCTGATCGCCGGCCTTTCGCGCTCGATGCAGTTCACCGCGCTCAACACACTGGCCTTCGCCGATGTGGCCTCACCGCAGCGTAGTTCGGCGGCGACGTTGTCCAGCATGCTGCAGCAGATAGCGATGCTGTTCGGCGTGGCGGTGGCGGCGGCACTGCTCAACCTGTCACAGATCGCCAGGGGCGCGGCAGCGCTCGATCTCGTCGACTTCCGCCTTGCCTTCCTGGCGATCGGCGCAATCGGGCTCGTCGCCTCGTGTCGCTTCCTGGCGTTGCCGAAGGCTGCCGGCGCCGAGGTCTCGGGCCATGTTTTGCGGATTTGACGCGGGAATCCAGCGGCAATCGCGGACATAAATTATGCCTGCTTCGCTCGTTCCGGAGCAAACCTTTGCCAGCGGTCCGATCGGCGCGATCAATTGCAAAACAGCTTGAGTTCCTGGCATTGCGCCAGCCTCGCCAATCGGCGCGTCCAACCGCAGAATTTCCTCGCAAGCCGGCCTGCAATGCGCGGATTCATTTGACGAATTGGTCTTGAGCCGATTAGCTTTCGTTCCGATGGCCGCAGAGGGAGCAGGGCGTAGCCATCGCGGGTGAAAGCGGGCAATGAACGCGACCGGCTGGCTAAACTGGAGAAGCCTGAACCAGGAGGGCATTGTCTTTGCCATCGCGGTTGTGCTGTTCATTGCCGCCGCCATCGGACTGCCCGGGTTTATCAACTCGAACAATCTCGTTGCCATCGTGCGCTCGGTCTCGGTGCTGGGCATATTGGCGCTCGGCATGGCGGTCGTCATCATCGGCAGGGGCATCGATCTCTCGGCGGTGGCGATCATGGCGATGTCGGTCGCGTGGTATCTGCAACTGCTGAATTCGGGGATGTTCGACGGGCTGGCCTTCGCCTATGTGCTCGCCGGTGTTCTCGCCATCGGGCTGTTGAACGGAATCCTGGTCGCCTACGCCGAGGTCCCGGCGATCTTCGTGACGCTGGCGACCGCATCCTTCGTCTTCGGCTATGTGCGTTCACAACTGATCACGCAGGACGCCGTGCCGGTGCCGCCCGGCCATTGGGTCGAGCTTCTGGGCGGGCTGCGTTTCCTCGACATCCCGATCGAGGTGTTTGTCTTCGCCGGGCTGGCTTTCGCCTTCTTCCTGTTCCTGCGCTACACCAAATGGGGCCGCTACGTCTATTTCGCCGGTGACAACCCGGTCGCCGCGCGCAACATCGGCATTCCAGTGCGCCCGATGCTGGTGCTGCGCTACGTGCTGTCGGCCCTGGTCTCGCTGGTGGCCGGCCTGCTCACCGCCGCCAGCCTGCATTCGATCAACACCCGCATCGTCAATTCCACGCTGCTCTACGACATCGTGCTGGTGGCGGTGATCGGCGGCATCGGTCTGTCGGGCGGGCGGGGCGGGGTGCGCAACGTGCTGGTGGGTGCCGCGCTGATTGGCATCCTGCTCAACGCGATGACCATCATCGACATTCCGCTGCTCTATCAGAACCTGATCAAGGCCGCGATCCTGCTGGCGGCGATCATCGTCGATGGGTTCATCAATCCGCGCGACGAGCAGACCGCGCAGCAAGGCGATATTTAGACTGACGCGAACGGTTGGGGCCGGCCGCGAACGACAACGACCAAACCAGAGGATGTGACATGAAAATCATCAGGACGTTTATGGCTGCCGCGGCAGCGCTTGCCGCCTCCGCATTCGTGGCGCCAGGCTTCGCGGCCGAAGATCCGGGTCCGGGCGCCTATTCGCAAGCACTCAAGGGCAAGCGCGTGATGCTGGTCCCGATGGCGATGGGCTTCGACCTGGCACAGGGCTGGGCGCATTACCTGAAGACGGAGGTCGAGGCCTGGGGCGGCGTGTTCGAGACGCGTGACCCGAACTGGGTGGTCGATGCCGGCGCGCAGGCGATAACCGACGCGATCTCGTCGGACGCCAGGCCGGACGTGCTGATCATCCACTCGCCCGACCTCAACTCCTATGCCAAGCTGATGAAGAAGGCGCAGGCGGCCGGCACCTATGTGCTTTTGGTCGACAATCCGGCGAACTTCCCGGCCGATGCCTTTGTCGGCAGCGACTGGGATCGCCTCGGCCAGCTGGAAGCCGAAGCGGCGATCAAGGGTTGTGGGCCGAACTCGTCCAAGAAGATCGGGCTGGTGCAGGGCGACCAGGCCAACTCATCGAGCCTGTACCAGTATGCCGGCATCATGAAGGTGCTGGACAAGAACCCCGACTTCAAGGTCGTGGCCAAGCCGGACTCCAACTGGGATGCGACGACCTCGCGCAACGTGACGACGACGATGCTGCAGCAGAACCCCGACATCTGCGCCATCATCGATTTCTGGGACGGCGACGCGACCGGCGCATCGGCTGCGATCCGCGATGCCAAGCTCGAAGGCAAAGTCTTTCTAGTCACCACCGGCGGTGGCGAAAAGACTGCCGACTGCGACAAGCTGCAGGACGGCACCTATGGCGCGGTGGTGATGACCGACCTTGCCCGCCAGTCGGGCGACATGAACGCCGTCATCAAGTTCCTGTTGCAGAGTGGCCAGCCGGCCGGCACCTCGCACACCTACATCTATACGCTGGAGAAGGCGACAACCAAGGCCGACCTCAAGCCAGACAGCTGCTGGGACTTGAAGGCACTGCAAGCCCAAGCTGCGGCCAAGTAAACCGCGGGTCCGTTGCAAGCATCGACGAGGTGGCCGGACCGGGTTCGGCCGCCTCTTTCTCTCTTGAGTGGCAGCAGCAACCGATGTCCTTTCGCGAACGCCTTCAATCCTGGCGCTACAATCTCGTGCCCGACCACCTCGTCGGCGAGATCCTAAGCAAACGCTGGACCGACAACGCCATTCCTTTCCTGGCGCTGGTGGCGACGCTCAGCGTGTTCGGTTCGATCATCCCCGGCTTCTTCAAGCCGATGTCGCTGCAGGAATCGACCCGCCAGCTCGGCGAGTTCTCGCTGGTCGTCAGCGGCATGACGGTGGTCATGCTGGGCGGCGGCATCGACCTTTCGGTCGGCTCGATCTTCGCGCTGTCCTGTTTTTCCGCCGTGTTCGTCTTCTTCATCCTCGAACAGTCGGTGTGGCTGGCGCTGGCCGCCTCGATCGTCACCGGCCTGCTGTTCGGCGCGATCAATGGCTATCTGATCGGCTATTTCCGCCTGCGCGCTTTCCTGACGACACTGGTCACCTTCATTTTCGGGCGGGCGCTGTTCGACATATTGGTCACCACCTATGCCGCCGACGTGCAGCTTTCCGATGCCACATCGGATGTGCTGGACTTCATCGGCGACGATACCTTCTGGGGCCTGTCGGTTGCGGTGTGGGCGGCGATTATCCTGGCCATCATTACCCACGTCGCGCTGACGCGCTCGCGGCCCGGCTGGCACGTGCAGGCGGTAGGCGGGTCGCGGCGCTCGGCCCACAATGCCGGCATCCGCGTGCGCCGCACCGTGTTCATGACTTATGTGTTCTCCGGCTTCTGCGCCTCGCTCGGCGGCTTTCTCATCGCCTGCCGGCTGAGCGGGGCAGGGCCGGGAACCGGCCTCAACCTTGAGGTCATGGCGTTGACGGCGGCGGTCGTCGGCGGCGTCAGCCTGGGCGGCGGCCGCGGTTCGGTGATCAAGGGGCTGATGGGCGCGATCATCGTGCTGACGATGACCAACGGGCTGATCCGGCTGGGCTATGGCACCGGCACCAACCAGATGGTGCTGGGCATCATGCTGGCCGTCGCTGTCACCATCGACATTCGCTGGCTGAAGAACCGCCACAAGGTTCTGGACGAGGTCTATGTCGCACCGGTCTACCTGAAGATGGGGGCAACGCAGTCGGCGGCACCGGGTTCGGGCACCCCTTACGAACTCGACAACCGATTGTCGGAGGCCGACCATATCGGGCTCGGCGAGCTGGAAGGGCCGGAAGACGTCATCCTCGACCGCGACGACCATCTCTATTGCGGCACCAGGCATGGCGAGATCGTCCGCTTCTTCGCGCCGGACTACAAACGCTCGGAGGTCTTTGCCCATATTGGCGGCTTTCCGCTCGGCCTGGCCTTCGACAAGACAGGCAATCTGATCAGCTGCGTTGGCGCGATGGGGCTTTATTCGGTCTCGCCGCAGCGCGAGGTGAAGCGGCTTTCGGCGGAAACGTCACGCTCCTGGACTTCGATCGTCGACGATGCGCGGCTGCGCGACCCCAATGATTGCGACATCGCGCCGGACGGCCGCATCTACTTCACCGATTCCACCAAGCGCTATGACGCGCACGACTGGGCGCTGGATTCGATCGAGAACCGCGCCACCGGGCGGCTGCTTGTCTATGATCCGAAGGACGGTTCGACCAAGACATTGCTCGACGGCTACCGCTATACCAACGGCGTGTGCATGGCGCATGACGGCAAGTCGCTGTTTTTTGCCGAAAGCTGGGCCTGCCGCGTGCATCGCTATTGGCTGGTGGGGCCGAAAGCAGGCACCGCCGAATGCGTCATCCGCGACATGCCGGGCTACCCCGACAACATCAACCGAGCGTCAGACGGCAATTACTGGATGGCCTGGCTCGGCATGCGCACGCCGAGCTTCGACCTGTCGCTGCGCCATCCCGACATGCGCAAGCGCATGACGCGCCGGCTGCCGCAGGACGAATGGCTGCTCCCCAACATCAACACCGGCGGTGTGGTGAAATTCAACGAGAAGGGCGGCATCGTCGAGGCGATGGGCGACCTGTCGGGCGCCGCGCATCCGATGGTGACTTCGATGCGCGAGCACAAGGGTTTTCTGTTCGTCGGCGGCATCCTCAACAACCGCATCGGCCGCTACCGGATTGCCGGCGCCGACCCGAACTGGACCAGCCCCGCTTCTTACTGGGGTGCCAAGCCATGATGCTGGACCCGATCCTCGACATCTTTCGCGGCAAGGCGGTTACCATCCCGCCGCTCGACGGTGCCTTCAGGCCGAACACGCTGCTGGACGATGTTGCGGCCTTCGCCGAACTGCCCGAGCCCGACAATCTGCTGGTCGCCGACGGCCGGCTGCTGGCGTCCAGCGGCAATGCCGTCTACGCGCTCGCCGCCGGTGGCGCGCCTGTTCTGGTCGAGACATTTCCGGCCGCCGTCACCGCGCTCGCGCGCTCGCCCGCCGGCGAACTGACGGTCGGGCTCGAAAGCGGCAGGCTGCTGATTGCAGGCAAGGAGGCCGCCCTGCCGGCCGAGATCCGCTGCATAACAGCACTCGCCTACGCAGAAGATGGCACACTTTGGCTGGCCAATGGCTCGGCCGAACACGCGCCGTCGGAATGGGCCGCCGATCTGATGAAGAAGGGTGCGTCGGGTTCGCTGTGGAAGCGCGATCCGGCAGGCAGCGAATTCCGCAAGCTCGCCGGTGACATCGCCTTTCCCTATGGGCTGCATCCAACCGGCAAGGACGTGTTGGTCGGCGAGAGCTGGCGGCACCAACTCGTCCGCTTCGACGGCGCGACAGGCAGCCGCTCGACGGTGCTGGCGCATCTGCCCGGCTATCCCGCGCGGCTATCGCCCGCCGCCGATGGCGGTGCCTGGCTGGCGCTGTTTGCGCCCCGCAACCGTTTGATCGAATTCGTGCTGCAGGAAAAGCACTATCGAAACGACATGCTGGCGCAAGTGTCGCCGCAACACTGGATCGCGCCGGCACTCGCCTCCAACCGCAGCTTCCTCGAGCCGCTGCAATGCGGCGGCATCCGCACCATGGGCATCCACAAGCCATGGTCGCCGAGCCGCTCCTACGGGCTGGTGGTCAGGCTCGATCGGGACATGCGGCCGCAGTACAGCCTGCACAGCCGCGCCAACGGCACGCGCCACGGCATCTGCAGCGTGGCGGAGACAGACGGTCGCCTGTTCATTGCCTCGAAAGGCGGCGATTGCCTGCTGGCCATCGATCTGGCTTCAGGAGGGCATCGCTGATGGAACCGATCGTCCGCCTGGAAAACGTGACCAAGACCTATCGCGGTGTGCCTGCGGTGAAGAATGTCAGCTTCGAGCTGCGCAAGGGTGAGATCCACGCGCTGCTCGGCGAGAACGGTGCAGGAAAATCGACGCTGACCAAGATCATCGCCGGCGTTGTCGACGCGACATCGGGAAAGATGTTCCACAAGGGTCAGGAGATCGCCTACGCCTCGCCGCATGCGGCACTTGAAGCCGGCATCGCCATGGTGTTCCAGGAAACCAGCCTGGTGCCGTCGATGACGGTGGCGCAGAACCTCTACCTCGGCACGGAGCGCTTTCTCAACCGGCTGCGCGGCACCTATATCTCGGCGCAGCAGTTCCTGCAGTCGCTGAATTTTCCCGTCGACCCCAATGCCATGGTGGCGACGCTGGGCGCGGCCAAGCGGCAGATGGTCGAGATCGCGCGCGCCGTCCACCACAATGCCGAGATCATCATCTTCGACGAGCCGACGGCGACGCTGACGCCAGAGGAAAAGCGGCACTTCTTCGCGCTGATCCGCCGGCTCAAGGCAAGGGGCGTGTCGATCGTCTTCATCAGCCATGCGCTTGAAGAAGCGCTTGATATCGCCGACCGCATCACCATCCTGCGCGACGGCGAGCTGGTGATCACCGACGACACCGCAGCCTTCGATCGCGACAGGATCGTCGCGGCGATGGTCGGACGGACGCTGTCGGGACAGCTCTACAGCCAGCGCGACGAGGCCAGGCTGCGCAGGGCCGGCAGGAAGGTGCTGTCGGTACAGGACATCTCGATGAGCAATGTCGTGCGCAACAATTCCTTCTCGATCTTCGAGGGCCAGATCACCGGCGTGTTCGGGCTGATCGGCTCGGGCCGCACCGAGACGTTCAAGATCGTCTCCGGCATCTACAAGCGCGACTTCCTGCGCGGCGGCAGCATTGAACTGCACGACCGGCCGGTGCGCTATCTCGTCCCCAGCGAGGCGGTGGCGGACGGCATCGTCTATGTCACCGAAGACCGCAAGAGCGAGGGGATTTTCGAGACGATGGACGTCGCCGAGAACCTGTTCGGCGGCTTCCTGGCGGCAGGGCGGGAAAAGGGCTGGGTGATCAATGCGCAGGAGATGCGGGCGCTGTCTGCCGAATGGACCAGGACGCTGAACGTCAAGGCGATCAACGATAATGCGCGCGTGGTCGAGCTTTCCGGAGGCAACCAGCAGAAGGTGGTGATCGGCAAGGGGCTGGTGCAGAAGCCGCGCATCGTCATCTTCGACGAGCCGACGCGCGGCGTCGATGTCGGCGCCATCGCCGAGATCCACCAGATCATCAACCGGCTGGCCGATGAAGGCCTCGCAGTCGTCGTCATCTCGTCCTACCTGCCGGAGATTATGAACCTGTCCGACCGCATCCTGGTCTGCCGGCAGGGCCGCATCGTCGAGGAGTTCTCGCCGGCGGAGGCGACGGAGGAGAAGATCATGTACGCGGCCGTGCATTAGGTTCCCGGGCGATGCGTACTTCGACAATTGGCCGAGTCGCCAGTCCATTCGTCATCCTGGGGCGAAGCAAGGAGCGCAGCGACGCGGCGCAGACCCCAGGATCCATGCCGCGACTTTCGAGTGCTGCAGCGGTGCAGAATTCTGTTTCGCTGCGTTCTTCGGCTAAGGTCACGGCATGGATCCCAGGGTCTCCGCGACGGAGCTTCGCTCCTGCTTCGCCCAGGGATGACGAAGGTGAGGGGCCTCGGCCAGCCTTACGGTCTTGCCTCAGCGCGTCAATTGCTGGTTCATCCAAGGCGGTTAGTCGCCTTTTTTCCCGACCTGATTCAACGACCTCGCATAACGATCCAAACGAAAGGACCAAGCCATGGCCACGACGAAACTTCTGACCGATGCCGAGGTCGAGGCGATTCCCGCCGTGAAGGCTGTGTTCGACGACATCCGCGCGACGCGCAAATCCGATTTCGTCAACAATTTCTGGCGCGGGCTGGCCAATGATCCGGTCTCGCTGAAGCGGGTGTGGGAACAGCTCAAGGCGGTGATGGTCGCGGACAGCGCCATCGACCCGCTGACCAAGGAGATGATCTACATCGCCGTCTCCACTGCCAATGGCTGCTCCTATTGCGTCCACTCGCACACCGCCGCAGCGCGGGCCAAAGGCATGACCGACGCGCAGCATGGCGAGTTGGTGTCGATCATCGGGCTGGCCGGGCAAACCAACCAGATGGTGACGGCGCTGCAGATCCCGGTCGATCCGGAGTTCGAGGTGAGGTGAGGCGCGGCGCCTTCCCTTCTCCCCTTGTGGGAGAAGGTGGCCGAGCGAAGCTCGGTCGGATGAGGGGTGCTGGACGGATCGCGGCCTTGGAGACGTAAGTGCTTCAAATCGCTTGAATTTTCTCCGCCGAGTTTCTTCCAGCACCCCTCATCCGTCTCGGCGCTACGCGCCGATCCACCTTCTCCCACAAGGGGAGAAGGGATGCGCGCTACACCGGCCGATATACCTTCGCCGCCGTGTTCCAGAAGATATCCGCCTCTGCCGCCGTGCCGTGCTTGCCCACCGCTTCCCGGTGCGCCCTGATCAGCTCGGCATGGCTGGTCCACAGCTTCTCGATCGGGAAGTTCGAGCCGAACATCAGATGATTGCTGCCGAGGATGTCGATGGCATTGTCGACGATATAGGCGATCAGCGCCGGGTCGTTGCGGTGGACGAAGGTGCCGAGGCCGGACAGCTTTGCATAGAGGTTGGGCGCCGCTGACAGCGTGCGCAGGCCGGACTTCCACGCCTCGGTGGTCTCCGGCTCCATGTCGGTCAGCATGCCGGCGTGGGTGAGGATGAAATTCGTCTCGGAGTTGTCGCCGACGAGCGTCAGCCCGTCCTTCATCTGGGCGGGGAAAAGCTGCAGGTCGAAGGACAGGCCGTAATCCTTCAGCCGCGCGACATTGGCCCGCACCTTGGGATCGATGACCTGATCGGCCGAGGCGGCGAAGCGGAAGGCCGGCGTTCCGTGCCAGTGCAGCTGCATGCGCACGCCGCGCAGCAGCGGATACTTGATCAGCCGGTCGATCTGGGGCCTGATATCGTCCACCGTCATGTCGGCATAGCCGACGATGGCGTGCGGCCAGCCGGTTTCTTCCGCGGTCTTCTGCAGGAACGCGACCTCGTTCTCGAAATCCTCCTTCGCCCAATTGGTCTGTACGTAGACCGCCTTCTCGACGCCCGAACCTTGCTGGTCGGCGAGGAATTCCTCGATCGGATAGTCGCGGCGGATCGGCTCGTAGGGGCCAAAGATGCGCGGCACCATCGGTCCCCGCAGCCAGGGCTGGTCCTCTCGGCGCCAGATGTGGAAATGCGCGTCGATCGCCTTCTGCATCACAAAACCCTCTTCCAGATTGCCGCGGCCGCCGGGGCGGGGCGGGCGAGCGACAGGATGAAATCGGTGAGGCCGGCGATCGAGGAGCCGTCGACCAGATCGTCGAGCACCGGCAGGATGGCGCGAAGTGCTGCCGTGGCCGGCCGGAAGCGCGGGTCGCCGGCCAACGGCGTCGCCAGCGAAAGCCGAAAGGCGCGCGCGCTCAGCCGGCGCATCGCCGTCTCCAGCTCGGCATGGTCGCCGCGCTCCAGCGCATCGGACAGGATGACGATTGCCGCCCCGCGCGCAAAAGCGGAGAAGCGCGGCACCGATAGAAACGCGAGCAGCGTCGGTCCCATGCGGGTGCCGCCGTCCCAGTCGTCGACCTGGGCAGCGGCGCGGGCCAGCGCCTGGTCGCGGTCGCGAATGCGCAGCGCCGAGGTGATACGGGTCAGCCGTGTGCCGAAAGTGAAGATTTCCGCCCGGTCGGCGCCTTGCACCGCCGCGTGTGCCAGCTTGAGATAGTCTGATGTGTAGAGCTTCATCGAGCCGGACACGTCGATCAGCATGAGAAGCTTGCGCGGCACTGTCTGCCGCCGGCGCAGCAGCGGCGAGGGGATATCGCCGTCGGCACTGACGATTTCGCGCAGCGAGCGGCGCAGGTCGAGCTTGCCGCGGGCATTCGTGCGCACGGTGCGGAAGGAGCGGCGCGCGGGCAAAGCGGTGGCGAGCTTGCGGCGGAAGGCGGCAAGCCCGTCGCTATCGCGATGGAACTCGCGGACGCTCAACTGTTCGCTCGCCGAAGACAGTTCGCCGCCTTCCTCCTGGCGGATCACTTCGATTCCCTCTTGGCTCGTTCCGCCATCGTCCTTGACGCGCGTTTCCTCGTCGGCCTCGCCTTCGACCACGGCAGCGGTGCTGCCATAGAAATGGCTCCGGAAATGCGCCTCGAACTCGTCGCGGCGGTCGGGCGGCGGCGCCAGCGTGGCAAGAGCCGCCTCGTGGATGTCGGCCATCGAACGGGGACCGAGCAACGTCACCGCTTGCATGAAGCCGGAGACCTGCTCGGGTGCTATGACAAAGCCGTAGCGGCGCAGAAGGCGGGCAAAGCCGAGCAAGGGTGCTGCTCCTTGAGGCAGGCCCGCCGCGCTCACGCCAGCGCCTCCTCGACAATCTTGCCGAGCTCGGGCGCGATGCAGGAAAGGTCCTCCTCGTCCTTGATCAGCACGCCAATGGCCCGGCGAAATGCTTCCGGCCACGGACTGCCGCCCTTTTCGAGGATGGTCGCGGCATTGGCCCATTCGACCGCCTCGGCGATGCCTGGTGGCTTGGCCAGCGGACGGGCGCGAATGTCGCGCACGGCCGAGGCAACGGCGCGGGCCGTGGCCTCGGCGACATCGCCGGTGCGCAGCATGATGATCTCGGCTTCGCGCCCGGCGTCGGGATAGGTGATCCAGTGATAAACGCAGCGTCGCCGCAGCGCTTCGGCCAGTTCACGGGTGCGGTTCGAGGTCAGGATGACGATCGGCTGCGCCGTCGCGCGGATGGTGCCGCGCTCGGGAATGCTGATCTGGAAATCGGACAGGAACTCCAGCAGCAGCGCTTCGAATTCATGGTCCGAGCGGTCGATCTCGTCGACCAGCAGCACGCGCTTTTCCGGTGCCTTCAGCACCTGCAGCAGCGGCCGCGCGATGAGAAAACGGTCGTCGTAGATGTCGACCTCGTGCTCGCCGGCATGGCGGATGGCGAGCAGCTGGCGCTGGTAGTTCCACTCGTAGAGCGCGTGTGCGGCGTCGATGCCCTCATAGCATTGCAGCCGCACCAGATCGCGTCCGAGCACCTCGGCTATCGCCTTCGCCGCTTCCGTCTTGCCGACGCCGGGCGCGCCTTCGAGCAGCAGCGGCTTGCCCAGCCGGATCGCCAGGAAGATGGCGGTGGCCAGGCTCTCATCGGCGAGATAGTGCGACGCGGCGAGGCGGGACGCCACCGCCTCCGGCGAGGTCGCGACGGTCTCGGCACTTCTCTTGGGCATTTCCAGCACTCAGTTCGGGGCTTGCGCCTTCAGCGCCCGCAGGATGCGCTCCGGCGTGATCGGCAGCGTGTCGATGCGCACACCGACCGCGTCGAAGACGGCATTGGCGACCGCCGGGATCTGCGGGTTGGCGCACATTTCGCCCGGCCCCTTGGCGCCATACGGCCCGTCCGCCGAGGGCCGTTCCAGCACGATGATCTCGGTTTGCGCGAGATCGCCAGGACCCGGCATCAGATATTGGTTGAAGTCGGTGCCGCCATGGTCGCGGTTGGGATAATAGGGCTCGGTCGTTTCGTAGAGCGCATGGCTGATGCCCATCCACGAGCCGCCGACGAGTTGCTGCTCGACCATTTTCGGGTTCAGCGCGCGGCCGATCTCGAACACGTTCTTCACCGTCAGCACGGTGACCTCGCCGGTCTCGTCGTCGACTTCGACCTCGGCCACTGTGCAGGCGTGCGCGTAGCAGGTCGAGGGCTTCATCGCGCCGGTTTCCTTTTCGGGATAGGAGCGCGGGATCAAAAACATGCCGCGGCCGGAAATCGAACGGCCGCGCTTGAAATGCGCCGACAGCGCGACATCGAAGATCGAGATCGATTTCTGCGGCGCGCCCTTGACCAGGATGTTGCCCTGGCCATCGGTCTCGAGGTCCGAGGCATTCACCTCCAGCTCCTCGGCCGCCACTTCCAGCATCACCTGGCGGGCTTCCCTGGCCGCCTGGATGACGGCGTTGCCGGCGCGGTGCGTGCCGCGCGAGGCGAAGGTGCCCATGCAATGCGGGCCGGTGTCGGTGTCGGCGGTGTCGACGACGACGCGGTCGGTCGGCACGCCGATCGTCTCGGCGCAGATCTGCGCCATGATCTGCTTCATGCCCTGGCCGAGGTCGACGCTCGACAGCGTGACCATGAAATTGCCGGTCGGCGTCGAATGGACCAGCGCCTGGGTCGGGTCGCCGCCGAGATTCATGCCGGTCGGATAATTGATCGCGGCGACGCCGCGTCCGCGCCTGATCGCCATCTCAAGCTCCCTTCGCGTAAGACGACATCGCCATGAATTTTTCCGCTACCGGCCAGTTGGCGGCGCGCGAGGCTTCCTGCATGCACTCGATCAGCGCAGCACCCTCGGTCGGCTGCCGATGTGCTTTCATGTCGCCATCGCGATAGGCGTTGATGAAACGGAATTCGAGCGGGTCCATGCCGATCAGCCGGGCGAGCTTGTCCATCTGTACCTCTAGCGCGAAATCGCCAATGGTGACGCCGAAGCCACGCATCGCCGAGGACGGGGTGCGGTTGGTGTAGACGCAGTAGGTGTCGATCCAGACATTCGGGATCGTATACGGGCCGGGATAATGCCCGGCGCCCTTCTGCGCGCCGTAGGGCGAATGGCGCGAATAGGCGCCGGCGTCGGTGTAGCCGGTCACTTTGCGCGCGACGATGCGGCCGTCGTTCATGACGCCGTCCTTGATGACGACTTTCTCGGCGGCGCGCGGCGAGGAAATCTGCATCTCTTCCTCGCGGCTGTAGATAAAACAGACCGGTCGTCCTGTTATTTTGGCGCCAAGGATGGCAATCGGCTCGACGATGACGTCGACCTTGCCGCCAAAGCCGCCGCCGACAGTGCCGCCGACGAAATGCAGCTTGTTGCCGGGCATCTGCAGGATGATCGAGGCGTTATCGAGGGTGAAGAACATCGCCTGCGTGTTGGTGTAGCAGGTGAAGCGGTCGTTGCCCTCCGGCGCGACGATGCAGCCGGTCGTTTCGGTCGGCGCATGCTCGATCGGTGAAGACTGGTAGGTCTGTTCGAGCACGTGGTCGGCCTCGGCGAAGCCTGCCTCGACATCGCCGAAGCGCACCTTGCGGCATTCGCCGCTATCGTAGAGGTAATAATTCCGGCCGTGATATTCGTTGACGATCGGCGCGCCGGGCTTCAGCGCTTCGTCCATGTCGAAGACAGCCGGCAGCACTTCGTAGTCGACCTTGACCTTGGCGGCGGCTTCCTGGGCGGCGCGCTCGGTCTCGGCCAGCACCGCCACCACCGCCTCGCCCTTCCAGCGCACCTTGCCGTCGGCCAGCACCGTCTCGTCCTCCGGCCCGATCTGGATCAGGATCAGGATGGTGTAGACATTGTGCGGCACATCCTTGGCGGTCAGCACCTTGACGACGCCGGGGTGCTTTTCCGCCTCTGACGTATCGATGCTGCGGATGCGGGCGTGATGATGCGGGCTGCGCACCATCTTCAGGTGCAGCATGCCGGGAAAATTGCGGTCGGCGAAATAGGCGGTCTTGCCGGTGACATGGCCGGGCGAATCCGAACGCGGCCGCGGCTGGCCGATCTCGTGCAGATCGTCCTTGCGCTGGTCGGCAAAGTAGCTCTTGCGGAGTTCCATCTTTTTGACTCCCCTCAAGCCGCGTTCTGCGAATTGGAGCGCGCGGCGCTCAGCACCGCCTGGATGATCGGTTCGTAGCCGGTGCAGCGGCAAATATTGCCGGACAGTGCCTCGACCACATCCTCGCGGCTGGGGTTCGGCGTGTGATCCAGCAGCACCTTGGCGGCCATGATCATGCCCGGCGTGCAGAAACCGCATTGGGTGGCGAAAGCATCGAGGAAAGCGCGTTGCAGCGGATGCAGCACGCCGCCTTCCGCCAGTCCCGAGGTGGTGGTGACGGTTGCGCCATTGCAGGTCTCGGCCAGCGTCAGGCAGGACAGCCTGAGCTCGCCGTCGATGATGACCGAGCAGGCGCCGCAAGTGCCTTGATGGCAGCCGCCTTTTGGCGAGGTGTCGCCGATCTTGTCGCGCAGCGCATGAAGCAGCGTCGTGCCGCTGTCGATGAATTCGGCCTTTTCGGCACCATTGAGCGTGAACTGAACCGGGACCTTTGCCATCTTTTTACTCCTTGCGCCGCAGCCAGGCGGACATATGCGCCACGGTCTTTCAGGCGAGCAGCAGCCGGCCGAGATGGACCGGCAGGACTTCGTTGCGATACCAGGCGCTGGCGATCGGATCGGTTGGCGGCGAAGTGCCGTGGCGGGCAGCGGCCAGTGCCGGTGCGATGCCGTCGCTGCTGAGTTTGCGGCCAATCAAGGCTTTCTCCGCCGCCCTGGCACGGATCGGCCGGTCGGCCATGCAGCCGAACGCGATCCGCGCTGACGACACGGTGCCGTCCGGCGCCTGTTCCAGCACGGTGGCGATGCTCAGCACCGAGACGCCCTTTGGCTTGACCCGCGACACTTTCAGGAAGCGAAAGCCGCCTTCGGTCGGAAGCGTGAAGCCGACCGCGGTAACGACGGCGTGGTTGCTTTCGCGTTTCGCCAGGAAGGTTTCGATCGGCAGCTCGCCGTCGCCGGTGCTGACCGTTGCGTCCAGAGCCAGCAGCGCAACGGTGAAATCGCCGTAAGGCGTTGGCGCGAAGAGATTGCCGCCGACGCTCGCCATGTTGCGGATCGCCGGGCCGCCGACGGCGCGCGCGGCGTGGGCTAGCGGGGCGAGATCCGGATGGCGGGCGATCGCCGCCATGGTCACCGAGGCGCCGATGCGGACCTCGCCGCCGGAAATGTGGATGACCGACAGCGCCGGTTCGGTCGACCTGACGAAACCGGAGATCGACACGTCGCCTTCATTGGCGGCGCGCACGACCAGTGTGCCGCCACCGAGGTAGCGGGTGCCGGCGGCTTTCAGCGCCGCGCCGGCGTCCTTCACCGTCGCGAAAGTCTGCAGTGCAAGCGCCATGGAACGCTCCCTTTACGCCTGGCTCCGGCCGGCAAAATGGGCCTTCAGGGCGTTGAAGCCGCCCTGGAAGACGTTGGCGCCCATGCCTTCGGCCAGCTTGTCGGCTTCCTCTGGAGCGGCGTCGAAGCTGGCGGTCCATTCGGCATAGGTGCGGTCGCCGTCGGTAACCCGCCGCAATTGCAATGTCGCCTTGTGGTTGGTGAGCGGCTGCGGCGTCTCCAGGATGGCGTAGCTGACGAGGAAGTTCTCGTCGGAGAAATCGAGCAGCTTTTCGCGCAGGCGGGCGCCGCTGGCGAGCTGGAAATTGCGCACGCAGCCGATCGTGCCGGCATCCTTGCCGTCCTCGATATGGCTTTCGATCATGCGCGGGTGCCAGGTCGGCAGGCCGTTGAAGTCGCGTATGCGCGCCCAGACCTTTTCGACCGGTGCGTCGATGACGCTGGAGATGGTGACTTTCGCCATATGATCGTTCCCTTGCAAATCAGCTGCTTGGGAGGGTAGGGCGGCAGGCTCGGCAGCGCTTATCAATGCGTCTTGAACGCCTATCAAATAGTCTGAAAAACGGGCGCTCAGCTGATCGCCCGCGCCGCTTCGCGGTAAAGCGTCGGCGGGACGCCGACATGGTCGCGGAAGAAGCGCGAGAAATTGCCTTGCGTGGTGAAGCCCAGATTGCAGGCGACCGAGATCAGCGGCTCCTGCGACCACTGCAACTGCCGCACGGCTTCCTCCATGCGCAGCGTGTTCCAATAGACGTTGGGCGTCAGATTGGTCTGTTCCTTGAACAGGGCGAAGAAATGCGGCCGCGACAGGCCGACGCTGCGCGCCACGTCGTCGAAGCAGATACGCTCGCAGACATTGGCTTTCATCAGCTGGATCGCCTTGCGGACGCGGAAATCCTGCATGGTGCTGACGCGGGTGCGCACGGTCTGCGGTGCGGAGGCATCGGCGGCATCGAGCACGCTGTCGATGAAGCGCTCGATCTCGTAATTGGCGATGTCGTCGATGCTCTCATTGTCGCTGAGATGGTCGAGGAGGTTGGCCGCTGCCTTGTGCAGCCAAGGCTCGAGCGTGATCGCCGGGGCGGAGAACAGCGGCGCGGCGGAAGGCAGCTCGCGGCGTTTCCGTGCCCAGTCCGGATCGATGTAAAAGGCGAGGAACAGGCCGGGCGTGCCGTCGCGGGACAGAGCGTGGCTGTGCGGCTGGAAGGAATTGATGCCGGCGGCGGTGCCCGGTCCAAGCCGCACCGTCTCGCGGCCGATGGTCATCTCGCCGGCGGTGCCTTCCAGCCAGATGATGATATGCGCCTCGACGTGGGCATGGGTGACGAAGTCGCTGGCGACGTTCAGGACAGAAACATGTCCGAACCGGCCCCAGTAGAGCCTGATCGCTTCCGTCATGGGTATATCCTCCCGCAGGCGACTGGCCTCCCTTCGCCTGCTGCGAGCGATTGTGCGGCGCAGTTCGGGCTTGCGTCAAGACGGATGTGCACGTCCGGGCGCCGGCCATGCGCCGCACCGGCGGATTATCAGACCCGGCGATAGGAGGAAGGCGAGCGTTTCCAGGCCAGTATGGCTAGTCCGACGCGGTAGGCCGGCGACCAGCGCCGGCGAGGCCTCGAGGCCGGCAATTCAACCGGCGAACGATCTATGATTCAGCGTCGGGATGCGGCCGAGATTCAGTCGTTGCGCCTGAAATTGCGGATGCGGTCGAACAGCACGGCGAGCAGGATGGCGCCGCCGATGAACACGCCTTGCCAGAAGGCATTGATGCCGAGCAGGCCGAGGCTGTTGCGGATGACCTCGATCAGCGCCGCGCCGACGACCGCGCCGAAGGCTGTGCCCATGCCGCCGGCCAGGTTGGCGCCACCGATGACGGTGGCGGCGATCACCTGAAGCTCCATGCCGTTGCCGAGATTGGTGGTGACCGCGCCCAGCCAGCCGGTCTGGATGATGCCGGCAAGGCCAGCCGCCATTGCCGAGATCATGTAGACGACGACCTTGATCTGGCGCACCGGAACGCCGGTCAGCGTTGCCGCATGCTCGTTGCCGCCGATGGCGAAGATGTGCCGGCCGAATTTCGTCCAGCGCAGCACAAAGCCGGTAATCAACGCCAGCACGATCATGTAAAGCACCGGATTGGCGATGCCGAACACCCAGGCGCCGCCGCCCAGCGCCAGCAGCTTGTCGTGATCCGGCCCGAACTGGAAGACGACGGTGTTGTTGGAGGCGACCATGGCTAGGCTGCGCGCAATCGACAGCATGCCGAGCGTCACCACGAAGGGCGGGAAGCCGAGATAGGCGATCAGAACCCCGTTGAAGGCGCCGATGATCAGCGCTGTGGCGATCGCAGCGCCAATGCCGATCTCGATGCCGTAGCCGGCATGCATGGTGACGGCCAGCACCATCGAGCACAGGCAAAGCACCGAGCCGACCGACAGGTCGATACCGCCGGTGATGATGACGAAGGTCATGCCGAGCGCCACGATGGCGACGAAGGTGACGTTGCGGGTGATGTTGTAGAGGTTCTTGGTCGTGGCAAAGGAATCCGTTGCCACCGACAGGAACAGGCAGGCGAGGATGACCGCGATCACCACCCAGAAGGTCTGGCTGGCAAACACCTTGCTCAGCAAGGTGTGCTGCTTGTGCGCGATCGTCTGATCAAGGGTGACTGCCATTATCGACCTTTTTTACTCATGGTTGAGGCGTCAATCATACCTGTTCGATGGCGCCGGTGATGAGCCCGGTGACTTCTTCCGGCGAACTCGATGCGATCGTCTTGTCGGCGACCTTGCGGCCGCGCCGCATGACGATGACGCGGTCGGCGACGTCAAAGACGTCGGGCATGCGGTGGCTGATCAGCACGACGGCGATGCCCTGGTCGCGCAAATGGCGGATCAGGTTCAGCACCTCGGCGACCTGGCGCACCGAGATCGCCGCCGTCGGCTCGTCCATCAGCACGATCTTGGCCTGCGAAAGCATGGTGCGGGCGATCGCCACCGCCTGCCGCTGGCCGCCCGACATTTGCTTGACCAGGTCGCGCGGGCGCGTTTCGGATTTCAACTCGGCGAAGATCTGGCCGGCACGCTTGTACATCGCGGCATAGTCGAGGATGCGAAGCGGCCCGAGGCCGCGGCGCAATTCACGGCCGAGATAGACGTTGGCGGCGGCCGTCAGATTGTTGCACAGTGCCAGGTCCTGATGGACGATTTCGATGCCGTGCTGGCGCGCCTCGACCGGCTTGTGCAGGATCAGCTCCTTGCCGTCCATCTGCATCGTGCCATGGCTCGGCGGGAAATTGCCGGCGATCATCTTGACCAGCGTCGACTTGCCGGCGCCGTTGTCGCCCATCAGGCCGACAACCTGTCCGGCCTCGATCGACAACGAAACGTCGTTGACCGCCTGGATGGCGCCAAAATGCTTCGAGATGTTGGTGAGTTCGAGAACCGCCACCAGTCTTCTTGCCTCCCCGTGCTTTGCGGCCTGCGGTTCTGCCGCGGCCATTCGCTCTCCCCAGTTCCTCCCGGAAGCAGCGATTTTGCCCATTTACGCATATGCCTCCTTGGCGTCAACCACGGCTTCTTTCGAAAAATCAGTTTTGTAGGACAAATAGCATTGACGTCGGTGACAAGGCGATATTAGCTAAGTGTCGGAGGAGCTTGCGCCGAGCCACCGGGTTGCCGGAAGGATCGGTGAGGGTTTGTCGGTCAGGGATCTGGTAACCAGCGATGTCTGTCGGTGCCGGTCTGAGACTGAATATGAAAATGCTTATCGACCTGGCTTGGCGACACGAGTGCGACGTCCTCTGTCATCTTGCTCCGGGTCGATCTGTGTGTGGCGGGCACGCCGTGTCCGTTTGTTTCAAAGGGAGGACTGACATGAGAAAATCACTATTGCTCGCTGCCGCCGCCGTCATGGCGCTGGGTGCCGGGCCGGCCATGGCCAAGAAACAGCTCGTCATCGTCGTGAAGGGGCTCGACAATCCATTCTTCGAGGCCATCCACCAGGGTTGCGAGAAGTGGAACAAGGAAAACGCCAGTTCGGAATATGAGTGCTTCTACACCGGACCGGCATCGACCTCGGATGAGGCCGGTGAAGCCCAGATCGTCCAGGACATGCTGAGCAAGCCCGATACGGTGGCAATGGCGATTTCGCCATCGAACGCGCCGCTGATCGCGCAGACGATCAAAAGCGCCAATCCGTCGATCCCGATCATGACCCTCGACGCCGACCTCAGCAAGGAAGATGCGGCGCTGCGCAAGACCTACCTCGGCACCGACAATTACCTGATGGGTCACAAGATCGGCGAATACATCAAGAAGGCCAAGCCGAATGGCGGCAAGATCTGCACCATCGAAGGCAATCCGGCCGCCGACAACATCCTGCGCCGCGCGCAGGGCATGCGTGACGCGCTGTCGGGCAAGGACGGCCTCGCGGCGCTGGCGGGCGAAGGCGGCTGGACGGAAGTTGCCGGCTGCCCGGTGTTCACCAATGACGACGGCGCCAAGGGCGTGCAGGCGATGACCGACATCCTCGCCGCCAATCCCGATCTCGACGCCTTCGGCATCATGGGCGGCTGGCCGCTGTTCGGCGCTCCGCAGCCCTACCGCGACCTGTTCAAGCCGATGGCCGACAAGATCGCCAGCAACGCCTTCGTCATCGGCGCCGCCGACACGATCGGCGACGAGGTGGCGATTGCCCGTGACGGGCTGGTGACCGCGCTGGTTGGCCAGCGGCCGTTCGAGATGGGCTACAAGGCGCCCTCGGTGATGATCGACCTGGTCGACGGCAAGCCGGTCGCCGATCCGGTGTTCACCGGCCTCGACGAATGCACCAAGGACACCGTCGACACCTGCATCCAAAAGTAGGTCGGCAATTTCGGGGCGCCCTTCGACGGGTGCCCCGTTCGCACTGTCCATACAAAACGCACGAGGCGACGCTGCTTTGGAGCGTAGGCCGCTGCTTTGCCGTGCCCTGAGTTCAGGCTTTCGACAAGCAGTTGCCGGGGAATACCAATGCCGGACGCGACATCAAAAAAGCGACCCGCCAAATTCAAGGCAGAGCCTGAGCGGCCGGCCGGCGTTCGGCGTGCCGACGCAGCACACTTTCCCGGCTCGAGCGTGCATGCGTCGCTGGCCAACGAAATCGGGCTGAGGATCGTGCGCGGCGACTATCCGCCAGGAACCATCCTGCCCAACGAAGCCAAATGGTCCGAGACCTTCGACGTCAGCCGCTCGGCGGTGCGCGAAGCCATAAAAATGCTGATGGCGAAGAGCCTGCTGGCGTCACGCCCGAAGATCGGCAGCTGGGTCGAGCCGAAGGAGCGCTGGAACCTGCTCGATCGCGACGTGCTGGCCTGGTATGCGACCTCGCCGGACCGCGAGGTGTTCCTCAGGACCGTGCAGGAATTCCGCCACATCATCGAGCCGGAGGCCAGCGCCTTTGCCGCCATGCGACGCACCGACGAGCAGATGGCCGAGATCAGCCAGGCCTGCCGCGAGATGGGCGAGGCGACCAACCTGCAGGAGCGCACCCGCGCCGACACGCGGTTCCACCTCGCCATCCTGCGGGCCTCGGGCAACGATCTGCTGGTGCCGCTCGGCGTGCTGATCGAATCGGCGCTCGACCATTTGTTCCAGTTCGTCACCCGCGAGACCAGCGATCAGCGGCGGGCGCAGGCACTGCACGAGGCAATCGAGAAGAACATCCGCCTGCAGCGGCCCGCCGCAGCCCGCGCCGCGGTGCACAGGCTTCTCGCCAACACCGACGACGTTATCGGCCGGTCGCGGCGGTGATTTATACCGCAAAGTCCGGCGCCGCCCCTCATCCTGCTGCAGCCCTTCTCCCCGTATAGTGGCGGGGAGAAGGGGCTGGCCGCGATCTTGGCACACTCTTTTGCAATGGAAATAGTTGGCGAAATCATCAGCGAAAGCGTCCTTCTCCCCGTCACTATACGGGGAGAAGTGCCCGGTAGGGCGATGAGGGGCGGCGCGGGCGTTGATTGAAAAATAGTGCGCCGTGCGCATTGCCCATGCGCTTAGATCGTCTGCATTTTTCGCATCCTTGGCCGGCATGACGTCGACACCGTTGAGCTTTGTGCGACCGGGGGCGTATTTTGTTCTTGCTTTGTGCCGGCAGCTATGCTACTAATTTCGTTATGGTGCCAATTGGCTCCAACGACCCGCCCACCGAGGCGGTTTTTTTGTTTTTGGCTTCTTCCGATCGGAAGTGCGCGTGCTTTGGTGCACAGACTTCTCGCCAATACCGACGTTATCGGCCGGTTTCGGCGCTGATTCGATCGTTTCTCGGCCAACTGCGTGTAAGTCGGGTCAACCAGCAACGAAGGTCGATCATTCCCGTCAGTCGCAAATCGCAAATTTAGGAGATTAGAGCCTTTCACGTTTTGATGGAAGCGTAGCCGGCGTTTGCGAAGTAGTTGTTGCATTCGGTTGCCTCGATCGTTTCAACGAGG